>JAUWKH010000027.1 GCA_030614305.1 Bacteroidota bacterium | reverse complement strand
TATGGCAGCAGCAATTGGTATAGGAATTGATGTTCTGGAACCAACCGGAAACATGGTTATTGACATTGGAGGTGGTACTTGTGAGATTGCTGTAATTGCCCTTGGCGGAATTGTTAACAACAAATCCATTCGAATTGCAGGTGATGATTTTACTTCCGATATTATTGAATACATGAGAAAGCAACACAATATCCATATCGGGGAACGAACAGCAGAAAGGATCAAAATTGAAGTTGGTGCTGCAATGACAGATATTGATAATCCACCGGATGATTATGCTGTTCACGGAAGAGATATGTTAACCGGAATACCTAAAGAAATAATTGTGAATTATGCTGAAATCTCACACGCACTGGATAAATCCATATCTAAAATTGAAGCAGCAATTTTAAACGCCCTTGAAATGACTCCACCCGAGCTATCTGCTGATATTTACAGAACCGGAATTTACCTTGCAGGTGGAAGTTCATTGTTGCGCGGTCTTGAACAAAGAATCCACCTAAAAACTAAATTACCTGTCCACCTTGCCGAAGACCCGTTAAGAGCTGTTGCACGTGGGACAGGAATTGCCCTTAAGAATTTTGACAAATTTACTTTCTTAATAAAATAGATAATAATTTTTATGCGACACCTGCTTGCATTTCTGCTGAAACATTATTTTATCTTGTTATTTATCCTGCTTGAAGTATTCGCATTTTTACTCATTATTAATAACAACAACTATCAAAATTCTGTGATATTAAATTCCACTAATCATTTGACTGGCTCAATATTAAATACATATAATACTGCTTTTGAGTATTTTTCACTTAAATATGTTAACAATGAATTGGCAGAAGAGAATGCCCGGCTACATTCTTTATCGGAAAAATCTTTTCTTAGAACAGATACAACCTTTTGTTATAAAGATACTCTTTATAAATTTATCAGTGCTAAAGTAATAAACAACTCTACAAATAAAAGAAACAATTATATGATGCTCAACAAAGGCACAAAACATGGAATTAAAGCCGATATGGGTGTTATTTGCTCAAATGGCATTGTCGGCATAGTTACCAGTGCCTCTGTAAATTTTTGTTCTGTAATGTCTGTGCTTCATGAGAATTCTAAAATCAGTGCAAAAATCAAAAAGAACAACCAGTTGGTTAATGTTGTATGGAACAATATTGATTATAAAATCGGTACTATTGAGGATATCCCCACACAAATATATATACATTACGGTGATACTATTATTACAAGCGGTCATTCTTTTATCTTTCCCGAAGGAATTTTAATTGGTACTGTAAAAAATTATTTAACTGAAAAGGGAGAAAGCATGAACAATGCTTTAATTGACTTTTCAACTGATTTTAACAACTTACATTATGTTTATATTATAGATAACATTATGAAAGATGAACAATTAAATTTAGAGGAAGTTATAGAATATGAGTAATATTTATCTTAAATATACTTTACTTTTTGTTTTGCTGATTTTGTTTCAGGTTTTGGTTTTGAACAATATTCAGTTCAGTGGTTATGTTAATCCGTATTTATATATTTTGTTTATTTTGCTATTACCTTTTGAAACGCCAAAATGGTTATTACTAATTTTAGCATTTTTCCTTGGTTTTGGTGTGGATATTTTTACAAAAACTATTGGTATGAATGCGGCGGCATCAGTTTTTATGGCATTCTGCCGTCCCTCTGTAATATATTTGTTATCTCCCAAACAGGATTTTGAGCCCGGCATCAGGCCCTGCATTAAGGATTTGGGTTTCAGGTGGTTTTTTGCCTATTCATTAATTCTTATTCTTTTACATCATTTGGTTTTGTTTTACATAGAAGTTTTCCGCTTTAGCGAATTTTTTTCTACCCTTTACAAGGTAACCATAAGCACTGCTTTCACATTGATATTGGTCATTTTATGTCAATATCTGTTTTATAATTTTAAGAAAATTTGACGATATTTTTGGCACATAGAGAGTAACTTTTACTCCCGCACCGGTATTTCAATTATCAATTGATTTGGTTTCTATCCCAGCTTATATCCTGACTTTTCCCAGGCTCCCCTCATTATTGGATTTTTCTTCAAATACTCATCTACCAATGGCTTTTCAACCCTGTTTAACGGGCAAGAGAAATTTACACATTTACGACACACATATATGGAAAGGCAAAAATTGAAGGCCATCATTGAAAAAATAAGAGCAAGCTCAATACCAATCATCCCAAGAAGGGCAATGTGTCCGTATCGTGAATGCATTCTGTAACTTTTTGTCTAACTTACAGAACAAAAGATTATTGTCCTTGCAGTTATCACAATCTGAATTGTCATCCCATGTACAAATATTGTACGGATTTTGATTAGTGTTAACGTTTGATTTTTTCATTTTAACTCCTTTTTTTATGAATATTTTAATATAGATAGATTAAATGTTCATTTATATAGCTAAAGATGATTATTTTTTAATTCATTGTTATACTCCTAAAATCCCTGATTCTGCTTTTACTCTTTCTTTTGTCAGGAAATTTTATAGTATAATAAATATCTACATAATAAGACAATATATCTTTTAAATCTTTTCTGTTAACCAAATGTTGTATTTTTTTTGTTTCATAAAGTTTATCCGTACAAACAACTTCCCTGTCAACATCAAAACCTGCTCCTATAACTACTCTTGGACCGGCAAATTCAACCAAACTTCCTTTCTCGCCAATCATAATATCTCCCTGGGTTACATAGCTTGCATAAGCCCCTCCTGTAGTAGGTCCTGTAATAACAGATAAATATAGTATTCCTTCTCTTTTCAGATCTAATAAAGACATATTCATTTTTGCCATCTGCGCCAGAGCCATGGGGCCTTCATTCATTCTTGCACCACCTGAAGAACATACAGAGATAAAAGGATATTTATTTTTTACAGCATAATCAATGGCTCTTTTAAACTTTTCGCCAAAAACAGCACCAAAAGACCCACCAATATATTTTATATCAGATATTACCAAAACAATATTCTTTCCATTAATCTTCGCTTTTCCCGTTACCAAACCTTCTTTAGAAAAGGTTTTTCCTTCCATTTTTTTTAATAATTTTTTATATGCGCCAAAATTATATCTTCTGCTTCCATCTAATTTTGTAATCGTCAAATCACTTTCCATTTCATGAAATGTATTGCTATCACAAATCTTCTCTATTTGCTCTTCAATACAAAGATATTCACCTTTTCCACACTTGGGACATGCATAAAAATTATCTATATATTTTTTTAGAGATACAAAACCACAACCACCGGCAACTTTAAATATATTTTTCTCTTTATCCCATTCTTTTTCACACTTGAACAATTCCGTATCATCAATACCCTCTTTTTCCATGTGTGCTCTTATTAATACCTGCGTATGAAAATCTTCCCGCTCAATATCAACAGTATTAATATTTTCCGGTATTATTCTTTTTGTTATTCTTTTTGCCAGTTTGTCTAATTTATTATAAAACCTTCCATAATTCAAAACCTTTTTTCTTCTCTCTTTCAATATTTTATTTATAACTTTCTTTTGTACAACCTTCTTACCTTTTTTATTATTTTGTACCCATTCATTCAGGTTCTCAATTAAAGATTTTTTTATTATTTTTATTGTAAATTTATAATTAGTCTGTGCTCCAGCTATCGGTTCGGGTAGAATACCATCAATCATCCCTATCTCCTTTATATGTTCTGCTCCAGGGCGTAATACCTCTAAGGCGTCTTTTACGGTATCTTCAATATTTTCTCCTGCAGCTAATCTTTTATGAAATATGATTCGGCTACAACTTTCAGGGGCAATAACAGAATAAAGTGCATTTTCAAACATGTAACTTTTATCAGCAACCTGTAAGGCTAAGGCACCGCCACTGCCACCCTCACCTATAACGTAAGAAACAGTTGGGGTTTCTATGGAACAAAATCTGCTAATACAATCGGAAATTAAAAAAGATTGCCCGCCAAGCTCCGACTCCATCGAAGTATCTCCTCCAAATGTGTCGATAAATGAAACCACTGGAATATTATTTTTTTCTGCTTCATCTAACATATCAAGGGCAAATCCAAAGCCTTTTGAGTTCAACATTCCTGTTGCCTTGCTTTCTTTTCCTTTTCTTCTTTTCTCCTGACCAAGTACAATACATTCTATTCCATCAATCGTTCCTTTGGCTGCAATAAGTGATGGATCCGGTGATTTATAATAAGCTATATTTTCAAAGACTCCCTCAATAACATCCGAACTTCTTATTCTTTCCGGGTGTCTTGTTAAATCATAACGTTCTTTGTAGTTTCTTTTAAGTGGATGGCCGTCTTTTTTCATATTGATTGATAAATAATTACTATTTATTAAATCCAATAAATTTAAAGAACTAAAACAAATTTATATAAATTTCTCCATTTATTTTTCCTTATAATGCACCAAAATTAAAAAAGAATTGGAAAAAACACAGTAATTTATAAAAAAAAATCAGATGCCATTCGCGGAATAAACCTATAATACAATTGAAAAATTTATTTATTGTCTTTTCTCAATTTTTGCTTCCCTCCATACCTTATTAAAAGATTTGGGTTGAATCTCTGGTAGTTTTCTTCTTGGGCCCCAAGCTTTTGTAAAGAATTTTTTTATTATAAAATTTTTCGTTTTCCCACCAAATATATCTAATAATCTTCTGTTAAGCATTACCTTTTTCCATCCGAACATTGTTATCTTGTCCATTCCTTTATTATATCCTCTTTTTACCGAATCTCTTCTGTTTAAAAGTAATAGCTCATGTAAAGGAATTTTTACCGGACAAATATCCGTGCATTTTCCGCAAAGTGATGAAGCAAAACTTAAATGCTTAAATTCTTTCATTCCTCTTAAGTGCGGCGAAATTACCGAACCAATTGGACCACTATATATTGTTGAATATGAATAACCACCTATGTTTTTATAAACCGGACATGAATTTAAACAAGCCCCACACCTGATACATGATAATGCTATTCTTTGTCGCTCGTTACTTAATAAGTCTGTCCGGTTATTATCAAGTAAAATAACATACATCTTCCCGGGGCCATCTGTTTCTCCTTTAAACTTCGGTCCTGTAATAACGGAATTATAAACCGTTATATTTTGTCCTGTTCCGTGTGTTGAAAGTAATGGCCAAAAAAGATCAAGATATTTAACATCAGGAATTAATTTTTCTATTCCGGCAATTACAATATGAACTTTAGGAAATGAAATTGATAATAATCCGTTTCCTTCATTTTCTGTTAAGGCAACACCACCAATGTCTGCAATCAAAAAATTAGCGCCTGTTATACCAACGTCAGCCTCAATAAACTTTTTTCTTAGTTTTTTTCTTACGAATTTTGTTATCTCTTCAGGGCTGCTGTTTTCAGCAAGATTAAATTTTTTGTGAAATAACTCTGCAATATTTTCCTTTGATTTATGCATTGCAGGGGTAACAATATGATATGGTTTTTCGCCTGCTAATTGAACAATGTATTCACCCAGGTCGGTTTCTAATGATTCTATATTAACTTTTTCGAGACTTTCATTTAAATCAATCTCTTCGGTAGTCATTGATTTTGATTTAACTATTTTTTTGCATTTGTTTTCTTTTAAAATCTTTAGTATTTCTTTAACTGCCTCTTCTTTATTTTGTGCCCAAATTAATTTTCCTCCGTTATCAGTAAACCTTGCTTCAAATTCTATTAAATATTTATCAAGATCATTTATTATTTTATATTTTAAATTAGCTGCTCTTTCTTTTGCTTTTTCTAAGTCCTTATATTGTTTTTTACCTTTAATTACAGATTCATCATATCTTGAAATATTAAAATTAATTTTTTTTCTGTGTTCAATATCAAATGATATTACTTCAGTATCCTTTACAAATTGTTTATAAGCTTCCGACATTCTATTAAAATTATTTTATTCTGGAAATTTTTTCAACCCTTTTTATGTGCCTTCCTCCTTCAAATTTTGTAGTTAAAAATATATTTACAATTTTAAAGGCATTATTAAAATCTATAAATCTTCCGGGAAGTGATATTATATTAGCATTATTATGTAGCCTGCATAAATATGCCTGTTCCTTATTCCAACATAATGCAGCACGAATTTTTAAATACTTATTTGCAGTCATTTGTGCACCGTTCCCACTTCCACAAATAATTATTCCCATTTCATATATTCCATCATTTACTAATTTTGCTAACGGATGTATATAGTCTGGATAATCAACACTTTCTGTTGAATAGGTTCCTAAATCTTTTATTTTATAGCCTTCTTTTATAAGGTTTTTCTTTAAAAATTCTTTTAATTCATAACCTCCATGATCGCTTGCAATTGGTAATGTTTTTCTTTTATCAAACATTGTTAATAAATTTTTTTACAAAACTACTTAAAAAATTAACTTTCAAAATTAATTACTTCATAATTAAGTAATTAATTTTATGTAAATATATTTATATATCATATATAGTATTATTAATCAAAATATAATTATTTTTAAACAATTTTTTGTTTATATATATTTAATTTTGTTATAAAATTTTTAATAAAATTATTTTTTATTAACATTTCATAAAAAATAATACATATTTGTTAATTAATAATTTTTTATAATTAAATATTAAGATTTTATCAACAATATATTTATAAAAATATAAATAAACTTCTTAACAATAATATTAATTTTACACGTGTTTATTAATTCTTAATTTTATAAAATTCAACAAACTAAAAATTAATAGTATTTAATATTTTGTTAATAATAATTGATAAATCAAATTGTCAAGAATTTTTAAATATATTTATCAAAACAATTAACAGTTTATTATTATTAATATAAGTTTTAAAAATATTATATTATATTATTCAGTTTATAAATAAAAATGAAAAAGGAAAAAAAAAATTTTGTTAATTTTGAATCAAAATCAAAGTTAAAAGAAAAAATTCTCAAAATAAAAAAAGATAATAATGCAGTAATACTTGCACATTATTATCAAATTTCTGAAATACAGGATATTGCTGATTATGTTGGTGATAGTTTGGGATTAGCTCAAAATGCTGTTAAAACAAAATCTGATATAATAGTTTTTGCCGGTGTTCATTTTATGGCTGAAACTGCTAAAATACTAAATCCTGAAAAATTAGTTATTTTACCTGATTTAGAAGCAGGATGTTCGCTGGCTGAATCATGTCCGGCAAATGATTTTAAAAAATTTAAGGAAAAATATCCTGATCATATTGTTATTTCATATATAAATTGTACAGCTGCAATAAAAACCATGTCGGATGTTATATGTACTTCAGGAAATGCAGTTCAAATTGTTGAATCATTTCCAAAAGAGCAAAAGATAATTTTTGCTCCAGATAAAAATTTAGGAGGATATATAAACAGAAAAACAGGCCGTGATATGATTTTATGGAACGGAACATGTGAAGTTCATGATATTTTAAATACAGAAGCAATTATTAATTTAAAAATAAAAAATACAGATGCAAAGCTTATTGCCCATCCTGAATGTAAAGCAACTGTTCTTGAACTGGCTGATTTTGTTGGATCAACATCGGAAATGCTAAAATTTACTAAATTTGATGATTCAAAAAAATATATTATTGCTACTGAAACAGGAATATTACATCAGATGCGTAAAGAATCACCGGAAAAAGAATTTATTATAGTTCCTTCGGATGAAACCTGTTCATGTAACGATTGTTTTGAAATGAAAAAAAATACTCTTGAAAAATTGTATTTATGTATGAAAAATAAAAAACCGGAAATATTAATTTCTTATGATGTTATAGAAAAAGCAAAAAAGCCTATTCTCAGAATGATGAATATTTCCAAAAAATTAAAAATAATATAATTAAAATTAAAAATAATGTAATTGATTATCAATTAACTAAATAATAAAATAATGAAATATCGTTTAATATTAATTTTTTTAACAATTGTGTTGATAATATCTTCATCCTGCTCAAAAAAAATATTATTTACACAAGATATTAAGAAAAGGCTTGAAGAAAAAAATCTTGATTTTAGTAAGATACAATTCTATAATTCAAATAAAATAATATTAAGAAGAATATTACCTTTTGATGAAGCCAATATTGCAAAAGGAGAAATAAAATTTGAGAACGGAAAATATATTGAAAGAATAATTTTTAATAAGTTTACTCCGGGAATTTATGAAAACTCAAACAGCACAAAAATGGATATATCATTTGAAAATGGTAATAATAAATTTATAAGATTTAATCTTGATGGTTTTAAAGATTATAATAATTATTATCAAATAATGATAAGTAAAGATAAAGATAATTACGGTACAATTATTTATGATTCGTTAGAGTATAATATTCAGCCTGGTTGTGAAGAAACAAAACTACTTGTAAGGAAAAAAGAAATTTATAAGCTTGAAATAAGTCAACGGGTTGTAAAAGGGAAAAAGGTAAGATAGAGAATACGCCCTTCGGCTTCGATCAGGGTGATGATTATTACGGATTACCGAATATTAAAAATAACATATAACAGTTGATTTAGTAGAAATAAAACTCTTTATGAAGTACTCTTTTATTTTGATATTTTCTTTAATAATTTATAACAAGGGTTTTTCACAAAATGAAATTAATCCTAACGGCTATAATATTTTTTATCATGAAAATGGTAAAATATCAAGTGAAGGAACAATGCGAAACAATAAACCAGATGGTTACTGGAAAACATATTATGAAGACGGTATTTTAAAATCAGAAGGAAATCGTAAAGATTTTGAGTTAGACAGCATCTGGAAATTTTATGATATAAATGAAACATTAATACTGGAAATAAATTATAAAAAAGGTAAAAAAAACGGTATTAGAAAAACCTATCAAGAAGAAGAGATCACTGAAGAAAATTTTGTTAACGATGTAAAACAAGGGCTGACAATTTATTATTATCCTGATGGAAAAATAAAAAAATCAATAAATTTTATTGACGGATTTGAACAAGGATCAGCAAAAGAATATTCAGAAGAAGGCATAATAATAACACTGATAGAATACAAAAAAGGATTTATAGTTAACCGCGAAAAAATTAATCGCTACGACCAGCAAAGATATAAACACGGAAAATGGAAATATTTCTATAGAAATGACAATTTACAATTAGAAGGAAATTATAAGCATGGTTTAAAAAACGGATATTTTAAAGAATATTCTTCAGATGGGAATTTAATCAGCACAACAAAATATATTGATGATATTAAACAGGAGGAAGTGGCTGAACTTGTTAAGCTTGATATAAGAAAAGATTACTATAAAAACGGAAAAGTTAAGATACTTGCAAGTTATAAAAACGGAATTCCGGAAGGAATACGTAGAGAATATTCACCTGAAGGAACAATTGAAAGATCATATATTTTTAAAAAAGGAAAAATTATTGGTGAAGGAATAATAACCGAAAAGGGGGAGAAAGATGGTCAATGGAAAGAATATTATGAAGACGGAAACCTGAAAGCAGAAGGATCATACAATAAAGATATAAAAATAAAAAATTGGAAATTTTATCACAAGGACAGAACATTGGAACAAGAAGGATCTTATACAGATAAAGGAAAAAAAGAAGGAATCTGGAAGTGGTATTATGATACGGGAAAATTAGCAAGAGAAGAAAATTATTATAACGGACTTGCCGATGGCATAATGACAGAATATGATGAAAAAGGGGAAATTATTACACAAGGAGAATTTATTGAAGGAATGGAAGACGGGAATTGGTTTTATGAAATGGGCGATCACAGGGAAGAAGGTGAATATGTTGATGGTTTGAGAAATGGTGTTTGGAAATATTTTTATGATGATGGAAAATTAAATTTTGATGGAAAATTTATTGATGATAATCCCAATGGAAAACATACATACTACTGGGATAATGGAAATATAAAGGAAGAAGGGTTTTATTCAATGGGACGAAAGGAGGGAGAGTGGAAAAAATTTGACTATGACGGATTGTTGTTAATAATGATATCATATAAGAATGGAATAGAAACAAAATACGATGGTATAAAAATAAAATCTGATTTTATTGATAATGAACAGGAATAAGTATTATTTTTGCAAGCTTAAAATTTAAAGAAAGGAAAAAAATGTTTAAAAAATTAATTATTGTAATTTTTATTTCCGTATTATTTATTTCGTGTGGAAATAATGGAAGTCAAAAAAAGGATCAAGCAGCTGTTGATACCGAAAATACTGTTGTTGATCCGATTGTTATCACAGTTGCGGAATTTACCGATAAAGCAGGCGAACTGGTTGGGGAATTAGTAGCAATTGAAGGTACGGTTGATCATGTTTGTGCACATGGTGGTAAAAGAATGTTTATTATTGATGAGGGTACTGATGGAAGAGTAAAAATTGTTACCGGTGAGAATATGCCAAGTTTTAATACCGAAATGGAAGGAAGTGAAATTAAAATTCTTGGCACAGTTGACGAATTGGTAATTAATGAAGAGTACCTTACAAACTGGGAAAACGAAATTTTATCAGAGACAGGAGAAACTAAAAAAATAGGTGAAGGCACCGGAAGCGGAGAACACAAAGGTGGAAGCCACGGAGATAAAGCTGACCAGGGAGAGCATATCAAAGATTTGGATAAAATAAAGAAATTCAGAGAAAAAATTGCAGCAAGCGGGGATGATCATCTTTCATTTTATTCTATTGTTTGCGAAAAATTTAAGGTAAAAGAAGCCACGAAAACAGAATAATCATTATCGAATATCCTTCCATAAATGAATTATTGAAAATTACTTATAAATTAGGTAAAAAAAAAGATGTTGTTAAAAGGCAAAAAAAACAATTGGAGGAAATTAGAACTAAATCTTTTGAAAAAAACAAAGAAAAACAAAAAAATTACAAAGAGTCAATAGATAATTTTTGAAAGCCTATAATATCTTGTTTTTTTGGTAGTCATTGTCCCGTTAGGGACTATATATTTATAGGAAATGAAATACAACCATAACAAAGTCCCTATGACTGTAAGGAATCCGTATGGACGGGACTAAAAAATGCAATAATTTATACAGTTTTTAGTATATATATTAAAATATGAAATTCAAATGGAGAAAATGGAACAGGATCATTCATCGTG
>JAUWKH010000368.1 GCA_030614305.1 Bacteroidota bacterium | reverse complement strand
GGCAACATCGTATTTGCAAATAATTTATTTTCTGCCATTAATACACCTGTTAAAAATCCTATTGAAGAACCCAGAATAAAACCGAATATTGCTTCAGTAAAGGTTGTTTGAATATTAATTAAAAAAATATCCTGAGCATTTATAATGGCAGGAACAATATCTGATATACGAGGAAAAACATAAGCTGGAATTGAAAATATTTGTGGTATAAATTCCCAAAGCAATAAAAGCAAGAAAAAAAATGAAATAGGTAATATTTTTAAAAGTATGCTCTTTTTCATATTTGATTTAATTTTCCCATCCTTTCAGCAATAGCATTCTGCATTTTGAAACAGTATTTTGGAATTCTTTATTTTCAAGTAATTTAATATTATCAACCCTTACTCTGACATTTATTTCTTTTTTTATTTGTGCAGGTAAAGCACTTAGTGCTTGCTCAAAAATAATTTCCGAATTTAGTATTTAACATTAACAATTTAAGTGTTTATATCCTAGCCCCGTTTTATTTATACTGTATTGTTATTCAATTATATAACAAATTTATCAACAATGTTTTGTAAATGTTATAATTATACATAACTTTGTATTTTATGTTTAATTATAACATTTTTTATTATGCAAGATATTAAGAAACAGTTGATTAAGGATTTAATAATACGAAATAAGATTGTCACTCTTGATGAAATAAAAACATATATTCAAAATAATGTGACAATGACCATTATGAGGAAGTTAAATGAACTCTCTTACCTTTCAAGCTATTCACATAGAGGGAAATATTATACACTGGGAACTATACCAAAATTTTCTAATCAGGGTTTGTGGAGTTATCAATCCGTTTATTTTTCAAAATATGGCACATTAAAAAACACTTGTTGCCAATTAATAAACATTTCACAGGCTGGTTATAGTGTTAAAGAGTTGGATCAAATTCTTCAGGTGTCAGTACGATTACCGGTATTGAACTTATTTAAAGAAGGTAAATTGTTTAGGGCACCATTTGGTGGAGAAGATGTGTGTTTTTCAAGTAATAAACAAATAATGAAGCAACAATCCATCATTCGTGAATCGCAGTATACCAATAAGGTATTCACAGTAGGAAAGTTATCCACACAAGTAATTACCGATGAGTTGAAGGCAGCCATTATATTGTTTTACAGCACTTTAAATGAGAAGCAAAGAAGGTTGTATGCAGGACTTGAGGCTATTAAAATTGGCTATGGCGGAGACAAGCTAATTGCCCAATTATTTAACATAAATCAGGAAACCGTCAGTAAAGGCAGGCAGGAATTAGTATCGGGAGATTTTGAAAAACAAGGAGTGAGAAAACCAGGTTCAGGACGACCGGGAATAAAAAAAAACGCCAGGCATAATACATCAAATCGAAAAACTACTTGAAGAAGATACAGCGGGTGATCCAATTACCGGTTTAAAATGGACCCGAAAAACTATTCGTAAAATAGCTGATGCACTAAGAAAAACAGGTATTAATGTGAGTCCAAATACAGTCAGTAAATTATTAGCAGAAATGGATTATTCATTGAAAATCAATTATAAGAAAATCGAATCAAATCCAAAAAAAGTTACTCCTGAATCTCGACAAAAAAGAGACTGTCAATTTAATTATATTAGCCAAATGCGAAGCTTATTCCAGCAACAATATGATGCAATAATAAGTACAGATGCCAAAAAAAGAGAATTGGTTGGAAACTTTAAAAATAACGGTTCCACTTGGTGTCGAACGTCAATTCCGGTAAACGCGTATGACTTTAAATCATTATCCGAAGGAGTATTTATACCTTATGGTATTTACGATGTGGTACAAAACACAGGTTTAGTTGTTGGTGGTATATCTTATAATACCAGTGAATTTGCTGTTAATACTATTTGCAGGTGGCTGAACTTTGAATTGAAAAGTCGAGAAACACCGATTAAATCTCTTTTAATACTGGCAGATGGAGGTG
>JAUWKH010000371.1 GCA_030614305.1 Bacteroidota bacterium | reverse complement strand
CATTTAGGAAACAGTTAAATACAATACGGAACCTAAATGTTATTAACATTTTATAAGAATGGTTCTGCTAATTTTCTATAATTTTACACGCTTATAAAAAGACTGAAAGCTTTCGGGATGTCATTTGATTTTTAATATTTATTTAAACTTCCGGGCTTTTTAGACGGACATTAATTATAATTGGGCTTCGCCTTGTATAAATAAAGTTTCATTAATTTTTATCTTTCAGTCTCCCATCCTATACACTTTTAGGTAATGAAATTTTCATAATTGTGTGTTTGTTCAACTTGGTTTCCACATTAATATCACCTTTCATTTCTTTTAAAATACCATAAGTTATTGATAATCCCAGTCCGGTTCCAACTTCGGATTTTTTAGTTGTAAAAAACGGGTCAAATATTTTAATAAGATTATTTTCAGGGATTCCGATACCGTTATCTTCAATATTTATAAATATATTATTATTATTTTCATAAGTTTTGATTTTAATCTGTTTTTGATAGGATACATCATTAACTGTATTTCCTTTTTCATCAATAGAGTGTTTTGCATTTGACAGTATATTTAAAATTACCTGTTCAAGTTTGTATTTATTACCATAAGTATAACAATCTTTACAATTTAAACTTAAAGTACATTTTACATTATGATTTTTATATTGAGTCTTAATCATTGAAAGTGCATTATAAATAACCTCATTAATATTGACTTTTTCAAAATCAATTAAATCCTGGTCTCTTGAGAATACTCTAATATGATTTATAATGTTTCTGATTCTTTCAATATCTTCAAATAATTTATTAAATTTTGTATTCAGGTAATCTTCGGTAACTCCATTGTTTTTTGATTTAATTAATATATTATCCAGTCCCATTGAGATTCCGACTAATGGTTGATTGATTTCATGGGCAATTCCTGCTGCCAGTTCACCTAAGGATTCAAGTTTTGATTTTTGAATTAATAATTGTTGTTGTAATTCAATTTTTTTTAACTCTTCTTTTACCCTTTTTTCAAGATGCTTATTAAGTTCCTTTAATTCTTCGGCAGTTTTTTTTCTGGTTGTTATATCGGTTAAGAATGTTAATACGGCGGGTTCGCCTTCCCATGAAGTAACATTTGATTTTATTTCATACCATTTTTCATTGCCTTTTTTATCAAATGCTTTAATATCATACCTATCAATTACTTTTTCACCTTTTAATCTTTTTTTATGATTAGTTAATACTAATTCCCTGTAGTCAGGATGGATAAAATCAATAAAAGGCTTTGAAATTGCTTCTTTGGGCATGAATCCAGTTATTTCATATATTTTAGGGTTAATAAAATTAATTATTCCGTTTACAGTTAACAGAATGCCGTCATTGGCATTTTCAAATATCTGCCGGTAATTTTCCTCGCTTTCCCTAAGTCTAATTTCCGTGCAGATGTGTTCCGAAATTTCGTTTTGCAGGTCTTCGGTTCGCTCTTCAACTCTTTTCTCAAGTTCAATATTTAGTTTTTTGAGCTTTTCTTCCACTTCTCCACGATGAATTGCTGCTCCGAAAATATCGGCTGCTGTATTAAGTGCTTTTAGTTCGGCTGATGTCCATATTCTTTTTGTTTTACAATCGTCAAAACCGATAAAACCCCACCATGATTTATCTACAAAGATAGGAACAACAACAATTGATAATATATTCTGAGCAAAAAGAAAAGTTTGTTCGCATTCGGGAAAGTTTTCAATTAATCCATTAATCGAATCACCTTTGGATAATACATTTATCCACCTTTCATAACCGTTTTCTGAAAGTGAAAAATTTTGAAGTTCAGGATTGTCAATTTCGGGTTTAATGTTTTTGGCAACCCATTCAAATTTTTGACTTGTAGTTATTTTGTTATTATAGATATTATTTTCAAAAACATAGACTCTGCTTACTTTACTTGCTT
>JAUWKH010000197.1 GCA_030614305.1 Bacteroidota bacterium | reverse complement strand
CAACATATATTATCTGCCGATACTTCCGATTTTACACTTTTTACTGCTGAAACCTCTGAGATTGCTGTTTCAACACACATTTATAATACGCTTATTGATTTTTATGAAAGAAAAGGTGAATTCAGGTCAGGTGGTGTAAGTTCGCTTGTTAATTTTCCATTCAATAAATATGTTTGTAATATGGACAAGATTGACTGGTATATGGATGAGGAAGAAATGCTGCTGACTAACAATATTGCACAACAGATTCCTGATATTGATAAAATGACCATGAAAGATTTGATTGATCTGGATTTGTCCGGTTCTGAATTTATTTCCACTCGCCCTGACCATGATTCACTTGCATTTTATTCGGTTAAGGCAAAATATGATATAAAAAATTATATTATTTATGCTGAAGATGTTAAAATAATAAAAACTGCCGATGCAGCAGTTTTTCCAGGTGATGGAATAATAAATATCATGCAAAATGCAGAAATGGAAACTTTAAAAGAAGCATTTATCATTACTGATACTGCTACGAAATTACATACGATTTATAATGCTGACGTTAACATTTTTTCAAGAAATAAATATCTTGCAAAAGGTTATTATGATTATTATGACAGAAATGG
This sequence comes from Bacteroidota bacterium, assembly GCA_030614305.1. Taxonomy (GTDB): domain Bacteria; phylum Bacteroidota; class Bacteroidia; order Bacteroidales; family JADFUO01; genus JADFUO01. Next base: position 3,534 of record JAUWKH010000197.1, on the reverse strand, counting down.
AATGCCACAGGAAATAGTGCTGAATACTATAGCGGTGGATTCATTAGGTCAAACATTTGCCTTTGGGAACGTCTCGGAAAATGCAATATTTTTTCTTAGTCCAGAATATTATTTTACAGGTAATATAAAACTAAAAGCAAAAGAAAAAAATCTGTATTTCAATGGAGGTTACCAGCTTAATCAGGAGTGTTATTTTTCAGGAAATGATTGGACTAAATTTAAAAAATTGATAAATCCTGATGAAATATATTTACCTGTTTCTTCCGCTTTAAAAGATATTGATAATTTAAATTTGCAATGCGGACTTTATTTCTCTAATCTTCAATACCGTGTTTATCCGGCTTTGTTCACTAAAAAAGAAAATCCTGCTGATACTGAGATTATATCAGCACATGGTCTTATAAATTTCGATAGTACAAAAAACGAATTTAAAATAGGTAATGCCGACCGTTTGAAAAATTCGGGAACCGAGGGAAATTTTTTAAACTTATCAATCGAAAAATGCATTATTGACTGCAATGGGCAAATTAATATCTGCTCTGATATTGGTTATATGAAAATGGAAAGCTATGGAACGGTTGAATATATGATTATCCCTGATTCAACTAAATTAAAAGTTGTGATGTCGCTTGATTTCTTTTTTGATGAAAATGCTCTGAAGATGTTTTCCGACAGCCTTGAATTAGCTAATTTAAGGGGAGTTAACTTATCGGATAATAATTTCATTATGGCTTTAAATCATATTTTAGGAAAAGAATCTGCCAGGGAACAAATTAATGAAATTAATTTATATGGTGCAGCAAAAAAACTCCCATCCGAACTAATTCATACTTTGTTTTTTACAGAAGTTAATTTGATTTGGAACCCGGGTACTAAATCTTTTGTTTCATACGGACCGATTGGAATTGGAAATATAAATAAAAAACAAATTAATAAATATGTAAACGGGTATATTGAAATTGTAAAACGCAGGACAGGCGATGGCATTAATATTTATCTTGAATTAAGTGAGAAAGAGTGGTATTTTTTTAGTTACAGAAATAATATCATGCAGGCAATTTCGTCAAATATGGAATTTAATAACCTGATTAATGATTTAAAACCTGAAAGTCGTACTTTTATGGAAAAGGGTATGAATGACCAATATGAATTTGTAATTTCAACCCGAAGAAAAAGGATTGATTTTTTACGGAAAATGCAATCTAACAGATAATTAGTCGCTTATGCCATAAACTTCATTATTGTTTTGTTAAACATCAGAAATAATTTCGGAACAATGCCTTAGTATCAAAATGATTATTTAAATCTAAAATCTAAATTCTAAACTCTAAAATAACGAATGACCTTACAAATAATATTATTAATAATTCTTGCATATTTGGTGGGTTCAATCCCAACATCAGTGTGGATAGGAAAGTGGTTTTATAAAGTTGATGTAAGAACTAAGGGCAGCGGTAATGCCGGAGCAACAAATACAATAAGGGTTTTAGGCTGGAAAGCAGGAATTCCAGTGCTATTATTTGATGTATTTAAAGGTTGGTTTGCCGTTTATATGGCAAACTTTATTTTAAGTGATGTTTATACGGGCGATCAATTTATAAATATAAAAATTGCTCTTGCACTTGCAGCGGTTATAGGGCATATTTTTCCTGTTTACGTTGGATTTAAAGGTGGTAAAGGAGTTGCAACAATACTTGGTGTGGGAATTGCATTATTTTCATACTCAGTATTAGTAGCAGTGGGTGTTTTTGCGGTTGTTCTGTTAATTACACGTATTGTTTCCATTTCATCAATTATTGCATCAATATTATTTCCGTTTATTGTAGTGTTTATTTTTAATGTAAATAATCTTTCTTTAATAATAATGTCGGTGGCAGTAGCAGTTTTTATACCCTTAACACATTTAAAGAATATTAAAAGGTTAATAAAAGGGGAGGAATCAAGATTTGATTTTAAGAAAAAGACTTCTTGTTAAAAAATGAAATTTAATTGTTAATAACTTTTTATACCTGAATAGATACAAAATTCATTCTATTAAAAAATTTTTAATATTTTTACATTTGAAATTAAAATAAAAATCCAGAAAATTTAAAAATATGAAATTTATTGTTTCAAGTTCGTTATTACTAAAGAACTTACAGGCATTGAGTGGGGTATTAAATCCCAGTAACACATTACCGATTCTTGATGATTTTTTATTTGAATTAAAAGATAAAACATTACAAATAACAGCATCGGATTTGGAAACTACTATGACTGTTACGGTTCCTCTTACTATGTCGGAGGAACCCGGAATAATTACCATTCCTGCTAAAATATTATTAGATACGCTTAAAACATTTACTGACATACCGGTTACTTTTACAATTAATGTTGAAAACATGGGCGTTGAAATTTCTGCAGGTGAAGGAAAATATAAATTATCGGGTCATAAAAGTGATGAGTATCCGCAAACCCCGTTACTTGAAAATGCAACTTCATTGTCAATAAATTCATCAATTCTTGTGAGTGCATTTAATAAAACCATATTTGCGACAGGAAATGATGAATTACGTCCGGTAATGTCAGGTATTTTTTGTGAATTAACTCCTGATGATATTACTTTAGTTGCTACCGATGCTCATAAATTAGTTCGCTACAGAAGAACAGACGCAAAATCAGAGAATTCAGTTTCGTTTATTTTACCAAAAAAACCATTAAATCAATTAAAAAATATCCTTTCGGGTGATGATTTTCCTGTAAAGATCGAATATGACCAAACCAATGCTTTATTTGAATTTGAGAATGTATCTTTAATATGCAGATTAATTGACGGGAAATATCCGAATTATGAAGCGGTTATCCCTACTGAAAATCCGAATGTTTTAATTACTAACAGAAGTATATTGCTAAACACAATTAAGCGTATAGCAATTTTTGCCAATCAGTCAACACATCAGATTAGGTTTAAGATTTCCGGTCAGGAGTTAATACTTTCTTCCGAAGACATTGACTTTTCAAATGAAGGTACAGAACGCTTAAGCTGTAATTATGAAGGTGAGGATATGGAAATTGGATTTAATTCAAGATTTTTTCTGGAAATGTTGAGTAATATTGATAATGAAGATGTCCGTATTGAGATGTCGGCTCCAAACAGGGCAGGACTGATCTTACCGGTTGATAATGAAAATAAAGATGAAGATATTTTAATGTTGGTAATGCCGGTAATGCTTAACCAGTAAAAAAAAAGCTCCCCTGTTTATACAGGAGAGCTTTCCAATGAATTTAAAAAAAGATCTACTCTACTTTCTTTACATTAATAGCTTTTTTACCTCTGTTATCTTCTATGATATCAAAAGATACTTTGTCATCTTCAGTGATTTTATCTATTAAACCTGATGAATGGACAAAAATATCCTGTTGGGTTTCATCATCAATAATGAACCCAAAACCTTTTTTTTCATTGTAAAATTTTACGACTCCGGTTGACATAATAATAATTGATTAATTAGTTAATAAAGTGCAAAGATACATTTATTTTATGAAAATGCAAGT
>JAUWKH010000342.1 GCA_030614305.1 Bacteroidota bacterium | reverse complement strand
TACGCTTTAAAAAAGAAAATAAGTGACCGGGAAACAATGTTGAAAACAATTAGCGAAGATAACCCGGCTGTATCTTTAGAGGGTGAAATATTGAATGCACCGACAAAGCGAAGCAAAACAGGATTATCGATAACCTTGAAATAATTCAAATACATATAATCATTAATTTAAAAACTTAAAATCATGGAAAACAACAATTCATTCCTCCCGGAAAACTATGACCCTCCTAAAACAGAGTCACGTTACATGAAATTCCAAAGCGGAACAAATAAGTTTCGTATTCTCTCACGTCCGATAATTGGCTGGGAGGATTGGGATAACAAAAAACCTTTGAGATTCAAAATGAAAGAGAAGCCTGAAAAACCTATTGATCCTAGCCGTCCAATTAAGCATTTCTGGGCTATGATAATTTGGAATTATCAAACTGAGAATATTGAGATACTTGAGATTACCCAGGTTACTATTATGCAGAGTATTGTTGCTTTGACAAATGATCCTGAATGGGGATCACCTTTTAATTACAATATTAAAGTAGAAAGGCAAGGTGAAAAGATGGAAACGAAATATACGGTACTTGCTTCACCTCCTTCCGAACTGACTGAGGACATCAAAAAAGCGTACAATGAAACACCGGTTAACCTGGATGCGCTTTATGAAGGTGAAGACCCTTATGATACTACATTGCCTAATCCTGAATTGTCGGATTTGCCTTTTTGAGCAAAGCAATTAATAAAACTACTGAAATGAAAACAAGCAATGAACATTATTATGAAACATATTATCAGGTTTGGAGAAACGGATGTAATCCCGACAGGGTTAATTGTGATGAAAGTGATGATGATTATTATAATGAAAGAGAACCTGAATATACAGCAAACAGGGAAATAAAAAGACAAACCCGTGAAAGAGAATATCGGAAATGACCTCAAAAACTTTAAATAAGCTATACAATAAAGCTAAAGTTAAATACCTGGCAGAGATTCAGAACGATGACGGTAGTTATACTTGTCCTGGTTGCGGTTGTAATTTCTTTACAATCACAATTCATCACATAATCAAACGAAGTAAATTAAAATACTACTATGCCGATTCAGATAACTTTGTCGCGTTATGTGGAAAGTGTCATCATTTAGCAGAGGGAACGATTGAGCAACAAATGAAATTAAATTGTTATCACAGTATGATGCAATTAGAAAGGTTTTTATTAGATATTTATTACAGCTTAAAACCCTATGAGCAAACCCTGAATTGGAAATATGAATAGAATATATATTGAATACGAAGTTTTTTACAATAAATATTCTGAGTATGTGACAGCGGAACGAAAAAAGCCTGTTAATATGTTGGAGTTGTTTAATAAATTAGTCAAAAAACACAGTTACCGGAACGATTTACAGGGATTGAAAATATTAATATACAAAGAAAAATAATGGACTTTATAATTAAAACATACGATCACAGAGAAAAAGTAATTTCTTATATTCAGAGATTGCCTTTAGATAAGAATAATTATAAGGCGAAAATTGAAGTCATTAAAGGGCAAAGAAGCAACCAACAGAACCGGTATGCTCACTTTGTGTTTAATATGATTGCAGAGGAAACAGGGGAATTTATGCCAAACGTGAAATGGTTTTACAGACAGTTATTTTTAACAGTTGTTGAAAAGATATTTGATAAAGAAATTGAACGGGTACGATCCACAATTGAATTAACTACATTGGAACAAGAAGATTTTATGACAAAAGTACGGATGCACGCAAGTACGGAATTAAATATGTTTGTGCCTTTGCCAAATGAAGTTATTTACAGCGATGAATTTTAATAAATAAAACGATGAAAAACAAAATCAAAGAAATTATTTCTCAAAGCCGAAGGGATTTTGTGGCAATTTATATCTGCGAAAATTGCGGGTATAAAGAAAAAAATTATGGATATGATGACACTAATTTTCATCAAAATGTAATTCCTAATAAGAAATGCCCTAAATGTGGCGAAAAAGCATCTAAAAATTATAGGGTGTTAACTACGAAATATCCAGATGGAATGCATATATAACCACATAAGAAATGAATTTTAAATTTTAAATTATGTCAGAAAAGAAACAAGGCGGTCAGGCAAAAGCTGATCCAAAAGTTCAGAAAACCGTCATGGTTGATGCTGTTCTGGACAGAATCATCAAGGACGAATGCAAAAAGACCAATAGGTCTTATAGCTACGTGCTATGTTTAGCCATCCGCAAAGGGTATAAAATAGCCTAAGTGG
>JAUWKH010000222.1 GCA_030614305.1 Bacteroidota bacterium | reverse complement strand
TTCACTTCACCTACATCAGCTGTTGACCTGGGTTTGCCTTTCACAAAATCGCCTAAAACAAAGGCAGCCAATGCTACACCAATTACAATAACCAATAGTGCTGAATGTTTCCTTATTTTTCCTATTAAAGCCATTTTTTATCTTAATTAAAATTTAAATAAATTAATATTTTACGTATGCTAAAATTTTGAGTTTGCAAATGTACAACAGAAAGTTAAAGATTAAAAAAAATATTTATTATTCTTTAATTTTCAGATGAATTTGTTCAATCCGGGTTTGACTTGCAAGAAGTATATTGAATATAAAATGTCGGATAATAATTTGTTCGCCATTTTGAGGAATTTTTTCGTGATGATGAAGCGTTAATCCCGCAAGTGTTTCATAATCATCAGATTCGGGTAGTTTTAATTTATATTTTTCATTTAAGTAATCAATTTCAAGCCTTGCTGAAAAAACATATTCATTATTATTTATTTGTTTTTCAATTAATTCTTCAACATCATACTCATCTTCAATTTCTCCAAAAATTTCCTCGATTATATCTTCCATAGTAATCATGCCCGAAGTACCTCCAAACTCATCAACTACAACGGCAATACTTTTATGTTGTTGTATCATCATGGATAAAACTTTATTGGCAAGCATGGTTTCCGGAACAATAATAACTGATTTAAGAATTGATTTTATGCTTGAAGGATTTTTAAACATCTCATACGAATGTGTGTACCCGATAATATTATCAATTGATTCATTATAGATCAGGATTTTTGAATGTCCTGTGTTAATAAAATTTTGTTTTAAAACATCTATTGATTCATTTTCATCAAGAGCAACAATTTCAGTACGTGGTATCATACATTCCCTTAATTTTACATTGCGAAAATCAATAGCATTCTGAAACATTTGTATTTCCTGGTTTAATTCGCTTTCACTATCATTGTCAGGGATAAACTCTTTTACGTATTCATCAAGGTCTATCGGACTAAAATTATATTTTTCATGAGCAAATTTTATTCTGAAAAGATGTTTTAAAACAAATTCTGAAAAACCAATAAATACATATATTATCGGATAAAAAATCATGTAAAACAATTTTACAGGTATTGCAAAAAAATTCAGGATTTTATTCGGATATATCCTGAATAAAGCTTTGGGTATAAATTCTGCTATAAACAATATTATTAAAGTCGAAATTATTGTTTGAATTATCAGTATAACGAATTCCGTTGATAAGTGTAAAGGCAAAACATTAATAATCACAGGTTCCAGCAACTTTACCATAGCAATACCATAAATTACAAGTGCAATGTTATTCCCTAATAATAAAGCACCAATGAATTTTGAGGGTGTTTTTGTAAAATCCGATAAAATTTTTGCTGATAACATACCTTTACTTTTGTCAACTTCAATTTTAAGTTTATTGGAGCTGATAAAGGCTATTTCCATTCCCGAAAAAAAAGCGGATAAAAATAATGTGATAATGATAAGCCAGATATCCATTAATTGTTATTTGTTTTTTGATGCTTTAATTCAAAATTTGTTTAATATTACATTGGTATAAATTACATATCCTCATCATCTTCTATTTCAAATACTCCTGTAGTATTTTTTATTTCCCATTTATCAAAAGTTTCATTGGCAACAAGTGTATCACCTTCTATAATTTCATTTTTTGTTGTAATCTTGACTTTCACATATGAATAAATAATTTTTTTTCGTTGATCCCAAACCAAATGTTCGGTATTTAATTGTTCTTCTTTTTCTTTATTAATGATAACAACATTATTTTTTGCTTCCATTAATTTTTGTTTCTCATAATTAATACCGAAATCAGCCGTAAGGATTGATTTAACATTCATTACTGAGTCGTAGAAAATCACTTCAAAGCCGTCGGGGAATTCCATATAAGGTTCTACTCCGGAATAATTCACTAATAATGGGCTTGTTAATAATGCCTGTACATTACCTGAGTCGCTTCGTATAAACCTGATATTTTTTGCAATTAGTTCTGGCAGTGTGTCAATTCCGCTAAATGCACTAACTTTTTTCATGTCAGATTTACATGCAAAAAGCATCACTATGAAAAAAATCACAACAATGCTTTTAATAAAATTTATTTTGTTTAAAGAAGTTTTAACGCTTATCAAATTATTTGATCTTTATATTATTTAGCTACTCTTACTGTTGTTACTTCATTAATCCAGCATTCAACAGTATAAGATTCACCTTCTTGTAAATCATAAAAGAAAATTGTTTCAAGCGTTGGAAAATGAACTGAGTATGATCTAATTCTACTATTTGCAATATCTGCAACTGAAGGGTCAACTTTTTTTGCTTTAATATATTTATCAACTGCTGCCCAGTAAGCTACTTTTTTTGTTAAATCATTATCTCCACATTCTTTTCCGCTTGTTCCATAAAGGTCTCCAATCAAGATATAAGGATTTCCGTTATCAGGTTTAACCTCCAGCGACTTTAATGCATACTTACGAGACAGAGGATAATTTTTAAAATTTTGATAACACATTGCTAAATAGTAATAACTATCAGCAAGATCATCTTCATCTTCAATTTCGTTCGCTTGTTTTAAATAATTTACAGCATTAGAATAATTTTCTTTTTTCATAAACATTTTACCAATAAGAAATGCTGATGCAGGAGATGGTTCAAGCTCATATAACCTAATTGAGGCATCAAAAAACAATTGTTCCTCATTACATTTCTTTTTATCAAGAATTTTTGTAATTTTCTTTAAAAGATTAATATCATCAGGATTTTGTTCAAATTTCTTTGTGTAAATAGATATAAGATCTTCACAGGTTGCATACGGTTCAAATTCTTTTTCAATATTTCCCTTTACAATTTCCCATTTTGTCAATTTTTTTGCATTGTCTTTATTTGCTTTTATATTGTAATCAATAATTTCACTTATTTGATCATAAGTATCAACAATAACTGATTTATCTACTTTATCGGTTTTTGCCATTTTTATTGTTGTCCTGAAATAATAAACCAATATGGGACCTGTAGATTTATTACCTTCCAACTCAACAGATCTTTTCAAAATATTGTATACATCTTCATAATCTTTTGTTCTTAACATTATCAAATCAATACCCTTTCTTCCCAAAACATAACCTTCTTTATTAAAATATTCCATTCGTTGATCATATACCATCATTAAAGTATCAATAAGTTTATCTTTAATGGCTTCATCTTTCTCGTTCTGAATCATATATTTAACAATTTTAACACCATGAACATAAGTGTTTTGAGTACCCTTCGGACAATTTAAAAACACCCAGCGCCAAGGTGCGATTACATCTTTAATAGCATCATTTTTCCATTCGCTGTTTTTCCATTGTTTATAAAATTCCAAATACAAAGATATATTCATAACACAGGCAGCACTGTCTTTTCCGTATTTTCCATCCTGGTCATCTCCATTAATTTGAGTTAATTTTATTTCATCAAATTTATCAAGCGATGCCTGTGTGGCAATTGTAATAAAACTCAAAGTAATACTTAAAATAATAACAGATAAGTAACTTATTTTCATAGCGTAAATTTTTTATTGTTTTCAATTATTTATATTTACTTTTAACAAACCATCTTTCATAAATTGAAATTCCGAGAGTAAATCTAATAATATTTTCTTGTAACAATTTATTATCAGTTGTTCCAAATTGTCCAATTTCAAAACCGAGGTTTATTGTTGATCTTGACTTTCTTAATGGAAAACCTAATCCAAAACTTATGCCAAAACCATTTATTTGTTTATTATGTAGTTTTAAATAGGAATTGTAATATCTGAATC
>JAUWKH010000411.1 GCA_030614305.1 Bacteroidota bacterium | reverse complement strand
TTAAGGTGTTAAGTTCGTTAGAATCTAAAGGAAAAAACTCATAAAATGTTGGCTTACTGCAAGGAATAAAAGCAACAATATCTTCAACAAAAAAGAGGTTATTTTTCTTAATTGCTGCCTCTGCCTGTTGATATATTTTCTTTTTATCGTATGCCATTACCTGTAATATTATTAAATAATTCTTTAAGATTCTTTGATTTGATTTCTTTTTTTCTTTTTAATTCCATTCCATATTCGTCAATTTTTTTCAAATTATCCCAATTTATTTTAGGATTACGAACCAGACCATGATTAAAATGTTTTTTCCAATTAACGTAATGATGTGGGCGATTGAATCTTATTTTTGTTTCGGCATATTGTGGCCATATTTCTTCTAACGATCTTGCCTTTAATACTTTTTTTTCGTGTGCATTTCCTTTATACAATTCTGTTTGATTACCGCCTTTCATTTTAACGGTGGTTGATGTTTTGTGTACCATAAACGCATTAAACAATAATGTACAATATTTATTACTGAGTACTTGCAGGCATAAATCTACGTCTTCATTATATTTTAGCCTCCATCGAAATGGCATATCGTTTCTTATCAGCATTGCCGAATATGCGTGTACATTTAAATAAAACGGCTTAGACGTTGTATCGGTAACGAACATAACATAATTAAATGCAGTAATTCCAATATTCAAGTATCGATCTGTGAAATCCTCTAATATTTGTAATGCTATTTGTCCGTTACAGGGTATTCTCTTGCCTTTTATTAATCTACGAAACATTTGAATGTTATCATCAAAGCACCAATGTTTTTTATATCCATTATTGATGCTCTGTTCCCATATATAATTTCTTGCCGGATAACTGCCAACGCCCAGGTTTGAGAACGGTAATTCAATAACATATTCAGCTCCTATCGTTTCGCAATAATTATTATACTCTTGTGGCTCTACTGCTATTTTGAAATCAATCCCCTCTCTTTTAAATAAATTAGCTGTTAAAGGTGTTTCCCACCTTCCCTTTGATATTATGTAAACAGGATATTTATTCATATTTTAATGCGACTAAATCTTGTCTATCAACCCAAGGGAACCTGCTCATCCAAGCGTTTTGTTGTTTTTTAATAAATTGTAAATCGTGTATTTTTGCAAACTCCTCTCTATCGGATTCATTTTCAAAACTGATAACAATTTTTAATGTATTTTCTTTTGGATCAAATTCCGGCATTCCAACCCATTCATCATATTCATCTCCAGAGTTAACAGTATCGAGCATATCAATATTACCGAAATTCGGTAATTTTGTTCCCCATTTTTCTAATTCTTGTGCCTCCCATTCATTTGCGAGATCATCATAATTCCATTGCCCAAATTCTACATTATCTCGAATAACAAACTCCTTGCATAATTGCTCGTAGGATTCCTCTTTATATTCCTCTCCGTTCTTTTCTGCTAATTCTCTCCTGGCCTTGAGATCCTGTTGATACATTTCCTGCGTGTAAATATCAACATAAACCTCTTTTTTTTTCAGTTCTTT
>JAUWKH010000224.1 GCA_030614305.1 Bacteroidota bacterium | reverse complement strand
CAACACGCACTTTCTAAACAAGCTGATGCAGATATGATTATTGTTGCTGCTTGCGGGGAACGTGCCAACGAAATAGTAGAGATTTTTGCTGAATTTCCTAAATTGGATGACCCGCGAACAGGCAGAAAATTAATTGAACGAACAACTATAATTGCTAATACCTCGAACATGCCGGTTGCCGCCCGTGAAGCATCTGTTTATACAGCAATGACAATTGCCGAGTATTATCGCTCAATGGGCTTAAAAATCTTATTACTTGCCGATTCAACATCACGCTGGGCGCAGGCATTACGCGAAATGTCGAACAGAATGGAAGAGCTGCCCGGGCCTGATGCGTTCCCGATGGACCTGCCGGCAATTATATCAAATTTCTATGCTCGTGCGGGTTTCGGTTATCTCAATAATGGAAAAACCGGTTCCGTAACATTTATCGGAACTGTTTCGCCGGCAGGAGGTAACCTGAAAGAACCCGTATCTGAGTCAACTAAAAAAGCAGCACGATGTTTTTACGCCCTTTCACAGGATCGTGCCGACAGAAAAAGATATCCGGCTATTGATGCTGTTGACAGTTATTCGAAATATATTGAATATCCCGAATTTCAGGAATTTATCAAAGAAAATATTTCACCCGATTGGATTGATAATATAATGCTGGCAAAAAATATACTTATCAGAGGAAATGAAGCTTATGAGCAGATAAATATATTGGGAGATGATGGAGTGCCAATTGATTATCATCAGATATTCTGGAAATCAGAGGTTATTGATTTTGTTATACTTCAACAAGATGCTTTTGACAAAATTGATGCATCAACATCCATCGAACGACAGCAATACATGATGAATAAAGTGCTTGATGTTTATAAAACAAATTTAAAATTTGAAACATTCGAAGAAGTAAATCCATATTTTAAAAGAATTATAAATGTTTTCAAACAAATGAATTACTCTGAATTTAAGTCGGAGAAGTTCAAAAAATATGAAAAAGAATTACAGGAAATTATTAATGAAAGAATTGTGATTGTTGATTGACGATTTTACTTCGCAAAAATTTCAATCAAAAATCATCAATCAAAAATCATCAATCAAAATGGAAACAACAGCTTTTCAAAAAATATACACTAAAGTAGATCATATCACAAAAGCAACATGCTCGTTACATGCCGATGGTGTGGGTTATGAAGAAATGGCAACTGTAAATGGCAGGCTGGCACAGGTGATTAAAATACAAGGTGATCTGGTAACCCTGCAAATATTTTCAGGAACTGAAGGTATTCCGACAAATGCAGAAGTAGTATTTCTGGGCCATGCACCTAAATTGTCGGTAAGTGATGAATTGAGCGGAAGGTTCTTCAATGCATACGGACAACCCATTGATGGAGGACCTGAGGTTGATGGCAAAACAGTGGAAATCGGAGGACCATCGGTAAATCCCGTAAAAAGAAAACAGCCTTCTGAACTTATTGCCACAGGTATAGCAGGAATTGACCTGAATAATACACTTGTTACAGGGCAAAAAATCCCTTTTTTTGCCGATCCCGACCAGCCTTTTAATCAGGTAATGGCAATGGTTGCCCTGCGTGCAAAAGCCGATAAAATCATACTTGGAGGAATGGGACTTACAAACGATGATTATTTATTCTTTAAAAATATTTTTGAAAATGCCGGTGCACTCGACCGTATTATAAGTTTTGTAAACACAACCGAAGATCCGCCTGTAGAGCGGCTTCTTGTTCCTGATATGGCTTTATCTGCCGCAGAATATTTTGCCGCAGAAAAAAACCAGAACGTTCTGGTTCTATTAACAGATATGACTCTTTACGCTGATGCTTTAAGTATAGTTTCCAACCGTATGGACCAAATTCCATCGAAAGACAGTATGCCAGGTTCGCTTTACAGCGATTTGGCAAGGCTTTACGAAAAAGCTGTACAATTCCCGAATGGGGGATCAATAACAATTATTGCAGTTACAACTTTATCGGGTGGTGACATTACACATGCAATTCCCGACAATACCGGCTATATTACCGAAGGACAATTATTTCTGCGTAGAGATACGGATATTGGAAAGGTGATTATTGATCCCTTCCGTAGCTTGTCGCGATTAAAACAACTTGTTATCGGGAAAAAAACACGAGAAGACCATCCCCAGGTTATGAATGCTGCAATCCGGCTTTATGCTGATGCTGCAAATGCAAAAACAAAATTGGAAAATGGTTTCGATCTGACAGATTATGATGAAAGAACCATGAAATTCGCAAAAGAATATTCGGATAAACTGCTTGCTATAGATGTAAACATAGAAATTGATGCGATGCTCAACACTGCCTGGGAATTATTAAATAAATATTTCTCAGTTGCCGAAATTGGCATAAAATCTGAACTTGTTGAAAAATACGGAAAAAGAAAGGAAAATTAACGAATTATTAACAATAATATTTTGGAAAATTTATTAGTAACAATCCTAACATTTAAACAATTGCATGTAGGTTGCTTTGTAAAAGAGAAATTTGAATTTGAAGGTATTGAATGTTTTCTTACCGATGAAGGTTTTAAAACTACAAACAGCAACATTCCGCAAGGAATAAAGTTGAAAGTCAGAGCAAACGAAACTGAGAAAGCAATAAGGACGATATTGCAAATTCACAAGGAATATGATTTAGATAAAATTGAGCAAAACAATTCTGTTAAAGACATAAAAAAAATTCTTATTCCTATTGATTTTTCCGAATATTCAATAAATGCCTGTAAATTTGCTGTTGGAATAGCCGAAAAAATAAATGCGGAAATAAATTTCCTTTATGTTTACAATGACCCTAGCGAAACAGGACACGAAAGACATACAACATCATGGGAAAAACATGCTAAATATGTATCGGAAGAAGCATTTAGTAAAGCACAAAATAGTTTGCTGACCTTCAGTAATAATTTAAAGAAACATATTCCTTTTGAGAATCTGTTAAAAGTTAAAATACATTACACGCTGCTAAAAGGGAGGCCGGATAAGGTAATTGTTAATATAAGTGAAAAATATAAACCGGATGTGATTATAATGGGTCCAAAAGGACAGGATGAAAAAAAAGGTGTTTTTATTGGTAGTGTGACAACAAAGGTGATTGATAACACACATTTCCCTGTGTTGACAATTCCCAAAGCTGCAATATATCAGGACATTAAAAAAATTAATATTATGTATGCAACAAATTTTAACGAGGCAGATAATTCATCCTTAGACAAGTTGCTTAAAATTATGTCACCTTTTGATAAGGAAATACATTGTATTCATATTGATATTTGTAATGACCCTTACAAACAAAGCAAGGTTGATAAATTGAATCAGTTATTAAAAAAAGAATATAGTAAGCATAAAATAGAATGTAAAGTATTTAAAAGCAGTAATATATTAAAAGGTTTTGATGAATTTATAGAAGAAAATAATATAGACATTATCTCATTTTCAAAACCTAAAAGATCTTTGTTATATAAATTATTTCATCCGTCTAATTTTGAAAAATTAGTTTCAACCGAAAAGATACCGATGCTTATTTTTCCGGTTTAGACACTAATTTCACTAATTAACACGGATTAAATTTAGGAAAATTGAATAGGTTAAATTTTAAAAGATTAGTGAAAATTAGTGTAATTAGTGCCAGTCTATATTTTAAAAGATTAGTGAAAATTAGTGTAATTAGTGTCTAAAAAATGGCAATAAAATTTCAATACAATAAAACAGCATTACAAAGCCTTAATAAACAACTGAATATGAGGCTTAATGCGCTTCCTGTAATAAAAAATAAGGAAACAGCATTACGTAT
>JAUWKH010000152.1 GCA_030614305.1 Bacteroidota bacterium | reverse complement strand
TTGTAAAACATATACTTTCGCTTAATAAATAAAGTCTTGCTGTAAGTAAATCTTTATAATCGGCGATATATTCGGGATTAAGCTTTGATGTCTTCAAAGTATCTCCTTGGGATGCAATAACTTTTAAACTGCATAAAATTAAGATCAATAAAATGATATAGCCAAATTGTTTCATGTAAAAATTTTAACGAGACAAATTTCTTAATGCAAATATACTATTATCCTGTAAAACTTTGTTTTTATAGTAAAGTATTGGTTTTTTGATTATCAGTCCTCAATACTCAGTTCCCAGTCCCCAGTCCTCAGTCTTCAGTCCCCAGTCTACAGTCTCCTACTGCCGACTGCAAACTTCCATCCTATTTATATTTTTCAGAATTTATAATCATATGATTTAATAATTTTCCAATTTCTTCAGAGCGATTGTTAAGATGATTAAACTTTTCAAGATCAATACACTTACAAGCTATTGAGTTTCTGAATCCCGTTGCCATATTTTTAGATTAATTAATAATTATTTCTTTATTTGTAACATATCAACTGCCGACTGAAGGCTGTGGACTGCTGACTACCGACTGCTTTCACTTAAGCTAATTTGTTTGTATCTATGCTACGCTATGTTGTTGTTCAGGATTTTGAATATGAAAGTATTGATATTACTTCAAAAACAGTGTAAAAAATATATAAGATAAAAAATGTAATTATAAACGGAATTGCATCGGATCTGTTCAGAAGAACATAAATTAATAATACTGCTATGTAAAGCATAAGTTTTAAAAAAGTTGCAAGCATAAAGTAGGTTGTAAACTTGTTGAATCTTTTTTCAGATGCTTTAAATAAAACATAATGAACTATAAGTGTTATGGAAAGAAAAAATAAAAACAAGTATGGTAATGCCGGAGTAATATATTCGGCAGGTAAAAAATATCCGACAGTAAAACATATCAGAGCAAAAGCAATTGAGAAAATTATTATTCTTTTAAGAAAGTTAAAATAAACAGACTTCATTCTGTATTAGCTTTGGTTTTATGTTAAATAAAGATAAAAGATATCCATACTCCCGTTGGTCGAAAGTGCTTTTAGTTTTTTATTATTTATTTGGGTTATAAGGTTAGGGTTAAGATGCCTGTTTGGTTTAGAGGTAAAGGTAAAGATTTTTTATACCTAACCTTTACCTTTTAACTAAACCGGATTCCTAACCTTTACCATTACCGTTATTTCTTTTTTATAAGGTCTTTTGTTACATAATAAATAGCTAAAATAACTGATAAAACAGATAAAACAACTGTAAAAACAGGGAATTCCAATTTAATCAGTTTATCAAGTTCAATACCGCCAAATACACCAACGAGTATTATCACCAGCATTTGCACAGCAATAGTAGAATATCTGGCATAACTATCAAATAGTTTTTTCTTTGATTTTATGTCCTTCATTTTTTAAAGGGAATTTATTATCTGATAATTTTGTTTCCCCCATATTACACGAACCGGAAAATTTTGCTCCCGGCTCAATTGCAAGTTTACCTGTTGTAATTTCCCCTGAAAATTTAGCCGAAGCTTTTAAAGAAAGTAGTTCAGCTACAGTTACATTTGCTTTTACCTTTCCAGAAATATCGGCATTCTGGCATTTGATCTCTCCCTCAACATTTCCTGTAGAACCAACAACTACTTTGCCTTTTGAACTTATTGAACCTATTAAAGTACCATCAATTCTAAAATCACCGTTTGATTCAATATCACCTTTTACGGTAGTGTCGGCACCCAGTAAATTTCTGGAAGCGGTTTCATTAATATTATTTTTAGCCATCTTATTAAGTGTTTTAAATATTATTTTTGTTTCTTTAAATAATTTTCTTCAAAAAATTTTGAATATTGTTCTGTATCCTTGTTTTTATAAAATACAGGATAATTCTCAGTTGATATCAAAAAATTTTTATAATCACTAGGTGTAAGACTTGAAAAAACATATTCGTCTATTGAAATTGCATTAAAGTAATCCATTGCATATTCCATATTTCCAAAATTACCAACTGTTATCATATGCCTGTTATTATCCAACAAAATACTGTTAATTGTCAGTTTTTCAAGCCTGTAATATTTTTTGTTAAAATCTGATATTTTTACTTTTAATGCATTCAAATTTACAGATTTTTCTTTTACAATAAGCATATAAAAAAATATTGCATTAGGATCATAAATATATGGTGAAATGAAATCATCATCTTCACCCGATACTCCTAAACTATCTTCTCCTGATACTGAAGATTCACTTGATAAGTAGTCAAGAATATTTTGGGCCAAGGGCTTTACTTCACTTTCTGGATATTTTTGTATAAGCTGTTCTAAAGTTGTTTGCAATGAATCAACAATCTCAATTTTTCCAATTGACAATGCTCGCAGGAACTCAAATTTTGGCATTAATGCAGTATCACTATACGTTGACATTGCATTGTCGGAATAACTAATAACCATATAATACTGCTCATTGGTAAAAGCTTCATAAGTGTTTTTATATAGAGCAGCGGCAAGATCATGTTGTGCATTCATGGTTTTATAATAATCCGGATCCTGAATAACTTTTGCAAAATCACTTTCAGGATATTTATTAATTATCAGATTTTTGTAAAAATTAAGCTTTTCCTGATCATCTTCCTCAGTATAAAGTTTATATAAACTATAATAAGCCTTCAATTGATATTTATTTTGCGGAAAGCGATTAAGCAGTTCCTCATACGATTCAATGGATTTTTCATTATCATCTAATCCTTCTTTATACAGCATACCTAAATTAAATGATGCATCAATAATTTTATCATTGGAAATTTTAATTTCTTTCTCTGTCAAAGGAATATTTTGCAGATAATACTCTCTTTTTTTTGGATTTGTTGAAACTACTACAGCGCTATCAACTCCTAAACTATCCGCTACAATTTCATCCTGCTCTTCAAAATCAAATGAAATAACTTGCTTATTGCTTAACCTCCAGTTATCTTCTAATTTTCTGTTACCCCAATTTTTTACAAATTCCGAATATCCGGAACTAAGCATTTGCGTGTTATAAAAATACCATGCTCCGATTCTGGTATCCTGTGTAAAGTCAGTTTGACCCGATAATCCTCTATCTTGTTGTGCTAATAATTCCTGCTCTATTCTTTCTTCTTCATCTTTAATATATTTTTCAATGATATTGTCAACAATAGCATTTCTGTCATCTTCCGACAGGCTAGCAAGATATTGCAAACTATCTTCAAGCTGAATGACTGATAAGTTTGTAACCAAAGAAGACAGTGTTAGTGCTTTGTTTTTTATTACTTTATAATTGGGAAAGTCTTCGGGCAATGATTGCATTGCAGTGTCGTAATATGCCTGAGCATTTTCATATTCGGGAATTATAAAATAAATATCAGCAAGTTTTAATGAAGATGTTACTTTTTGATAATCATTGTTAGAACTTGAACTAACTGATAATTTTAAATAATTTATACCTAATGTATCATTGCCATCTTTAAGGGCAATCTCAGCCAATGCATAATAAATCTGGTCTTTATATTCCTTATTTTTAACATCTTTAAGCATTTTTGTAAGTGTTTTATTAATCTGCTTACTATCACCTGAAGCTGCATCATAAGTTTTGGCTAAATTAATTTTTGCCTGAAAAGCCATTTCATAAGGAGGATTTCGTTTAACAACCTGTGAATATAATTCCGAAGCTTGAGTGAGATGATTTTCCTTTTGATAAATCTGAGCGAGGATAAATTTGAGCCTTGTAATAAGTTGTTTGTTTGAATTTAATTCAATGCTCCTGTATAAATAATTTATTGCCGGGTCATATTTTTCCTGAAGTATGTAATAATTTGCAAATATTAAAGGGAACTTTTTCAAAATTTTAGGTTTAATAAATTCTTTTTCCTCTTTGCTTTGAAATGAGTTAAGCAATGCTTCTGATTTTTCAAATTCACCCATTTGATTATATGTTTGAGCCAACCACAACATTGCATTATACTTGATCTCATTATCGCTATATTCTTTAATCACAAAATTGAAGGTTCTGCGGGCACCAATGTATTCCTGTTTATAAAAGTATGCTTTTCCAATAAGCATATAGCTGTCGTCAATCCATCTGCAATATTCTTTACCGTTAAAATGCATTGAATGACGCTGAATAGTTATTGAGGCTTTTTCTATTGCCCTGTCCATATATGGATTTAATGTTGTTGCATTAGCCTTTTCTCCATAGTTAAAAATCGGAAGGATTTTATTGTAATCATCAACAACAATTTTTATCAGCTCGGCTTTTCCTTCTTTATAACTTTCATTACCATTCCAGTAACAGTTATAATGGGATGTTAAATTATGATAAATTCTTCGTGTAAAACTATTTTTTTTTGTGGAGCACGAAAATAAAATAATCAACATTAAGAAAATTGCAGTTATATTCAGAAATTTATATAATTTTTTTACAATCAAGTTACCGTAAATTTATAATATTACGAAATAGCTATTTAGACTTTTATTTTTTATCTTGCAGTTTGCTGCGTTATGTTTTATTAACTTTGATTTTACAAAAATATTTTATTTTTTTTAATTACATGCAAAATTTAGGTTTTGTTTGTAGATTTGTACTATATTAGAGAAATTATTGAACTCACACTAAAATAATGATAATGGAGAATTCAAAGAATAAAATAATCAGTGATATGCCAAAAGGAGCTAAAGAATGCCGTTGCAAAGGTTTTGATGTCAATTGTATTGATTGCGACGGAAAAGGATATTATTTCCAGAATCCTGCTTTTTAGTAATTCGCTTTGCTGCGTGCCCTATTTTTTTCTGGTTCATTCAATTGTCATTAAATGGTAATTCAGTGGTCATTAGATAGTGTCGGTCTATAAAGTCAAGGATTTACATAAAATGAAGCACCAAATTACAAATAACAAATAAATTCCAAATATCAATGATCAAATGTTCAAAATAGCTTTGAATATTGAGATTTTGGTCATTTCGCGAGCGCTGAAGCTGCTTTGCGGAGGCGCTGAGATTTATTTGTATT
>JAUWKH010000045.1 GCA_030614305.1 Bacteroidota bacterium | reverse complement strand
CGAATATAAAATTTCGCACGAGAATTTGATATTTCGAAGATAAAACAAATTTAGTAAAATTGGTGAGTATTTTAAATTTTTATTGTATTTTTGAAAAAAATAATATGGTGCTTTTAGCTCAGTTGGTTAGAGCATCGGATTGTGGTTCCGAGGGTCGTGGGTTCAAGTCTCATCATGCACCCTAAACAAAAAAGCTTTCCAAATGGGAGGCTTTTTTTTTAATTTCCGTATTGGGACATCCTAAACACAAATATTTATTATCCGGTAAAACTTTGTTTTTTTAGCAAGGTATTTGTTTTTTGATTATCAGTCCTTAATTCCTATAATGAGTTGGCATTTTATAAATACCTACTACAAATAACATAGAGCCCAAATAAGCTTGTTGTTAAAAAAACCTTATCTTAAACAAATAACCTTAGTAGCAATTTTGTATTTTTTAACAAAACTTTTATCAAGCACTAAGGTCAAATATATTTCTTAAAATTACTTGATTTTCCATGAAAAATTATATATATTTGTAGGTTGGTTGCAATATTAGATTTAATAAACATGAAAACTAGTTATACTAATAAAAATCAATTATACAAATCCCATAAACTATTTACTTTGAGACCTCTAATAATTATTTTTAATATTGTATTATTATTTCAAGCTTATAATAGTTATGCAGTATATTTTAAACTCAGTGATTATAATTCAGGAGGAAGAATAGTCTCACTTGATATTAATGGAGACTTTGTGTATACAGCAAAATATGATGGATTATTAGAAATAATTAATATCTCTGATCCTGAACAACCTCAATTAGTTGGAAGTATTCAATTACCAGATGTATCTGGTAGGATTATCGTAGCAGATACAATGGCATTTATTCTTGGCCAAACCGATATTCATATGGTTAATATTGCAAATCCTTCAACTCCGGTTTACGCTGGGAGCATAGATTTCGGTAGAGCTTCAGATATCATAATCTTAAATAATTTAGCCTATATAGCAGGTTATTATGATTTTCAAATTTTGGATATTTCAGATATCCTGTTTCCGCAATTGCTTGGTTCTGTTTATGGTAAACTTGACGGTATATGTTTAAAAGATACGTTGATTTATGGTGTTCATTCAAGTAGCCCGAATAACCTTCGTATAATCAATATTGCAGAACCTCAAAATCCAGTTATAATCAGTAACAATTTTGAATTACCAATTGGTTCATCTGCAGATATTGCATTTTCTGGTTTTCATGTTTACATTGTTAATAGCAGACATTTTTGGAGCATTAATGTAGATGATCCTGCTAATCCGGTTATGACTGATACACTGATAGTTGAAGATCATACAAATAATATTTATATACAAGATAATAAGGCTATAATTAATCATGGTCGTTCAGGAATTAAGATCATTGATATTTCCGATCCTTCTAGCTTGACGGCGTTGGGATATTATGATACACCTGGATTTAGCGTACAAGTTGTTGCAAGTGATAATATTGCATACGTGGCTGATTCATATTCCGGACTTCAAATAATTGATATTACTGATAATGATATTCCATATTTAGTTAGCTCTTTTCAAACCATTAGCTGGGCACGAGGAATGGATGTCCATGATGATTTTTTATATCTTGCTGATGGATATGCCGGATTGGATGTGGTAGATATTTCAAATGTTTTTGATCCAATATTAACCGGTACATATTTTAATGGAATTGGGTCATCTGACAATGTATCCATACTAAACAACAATCTCTGTTTTAGCCGTGATTATATGAAATCCGAACTCCTTTTTATTGATATCACAATTCCTTGCAATCCCATATTACTCCATCAGGTTGATCTAACCACTACTTTTCCAACTGAACCAACTGCTATATTTCAAACTGATTCACATGTTTTTGTCGGAGATGAAAATACATTACGAATATATGATGTTGCAGACTTTAGTAATCCTGTAATGATAGCAACATATACGACTCCAGCCCCAATTACAGATGTTATTGTCGCAAACAATAAAGCCTATATCTCAATTAGAAAAAATGGAATAGAGATTATAAATCTTGAAAATATTAACTCACCTCAATTTTTGAGTTCATATAATACTCCGGGTGATGCTGAGAAAATAACATTACAATCGGATATATTGATTGTTGCTGATGGTGAAAGTGGATTTCAAATATTAGACGTTTCAAATCCGGCATCACCATTTCTATTGGAATCAATTAAACCTCATGATAATTCTAATATTAAAGTGAAACCGCTAATTGTAGATAATAAAATGGTCATTATTGATAAGGAATGGAATGAAATATTCACATACAACATAAGTGATTTTAATAATATACAATTACTATCTTCTCTCAGGCTAAATGCTGAAATATATAAACTAATCTACCATGCAGAATTATTTTTGTGCTCAATTAATTGCTATGGAATGATTATGCTTGAAAACTCAGCCATATTATCGGTTAATGAGAATAAAAATTATAATGATGATAGAAATGACGTTAACATTTATCCGAATCCATTTAAATTCAGGACAACCATAAGATACAACTTAAAGGAAAAATCATTTGTAAGCATCGAAATATTCAATCAGTCAGGAATGAAAATTAAATCATTAATTAACGAGATTAAAGATGCGGGAGCAAATAATGTGACATGGGATGGAACTGATGGAAATAAAAAAGAAGTGGCATCAGGTTTTTACATAGTCAACATTAGGCATCAAAAGAAAAATGAAAAGAGGAAAATTTTATTAATGAGATAATAGATTTTAGATTTCAGCATTAAAAACTTTAAATAATTCTCAAATCTAAAATCTAAAATCTTAAATCTAATCAGTTGTTTTAAACTATGAACTGTTATGAGAAACTTAAATAGATTCTACTTCTTCTTTGGTAAAAAATAATCCTTATCCTTAATTATCTTTTTAAACAATGTTCTGCCACCGCTGAATTTTGTACCTGGATTCATTGAGGATGTCATAATGTATTTGTTTACCGTATCGGCAGGATAAACATTAACAATTATCGGTTCAAAATTATCTCCTTCAACTTTTAATATATAGTCCGGTTCGGAAGGAAAATCAAAATCATCGTTATAAAAATCCCTGCTGTTTGTATTGGCGAGCCTGATGACAAAGCTTACTGTTCTGGCAGAATCAACAGGTACTCCGTCAACCAGAAAGTTACTTTCACCCTTTTTTGTTACAACAAATGATTTTTTATCAGGTTCTGTGTATGTTAATTTGGTAATATGAGACCTGTGAGCGTTAACAACAGCTTTATTTCTGTATGAATTTAGGTCATAGTTGAAATTCAATTTTAAATAGCCTTCAACGGCATAAACCTCATCTTCATCTGCAAGGCGGACATAAGTTATCATTTTACCTTTGGGTTGTTCAGGAGTAGAGTTTTCATCAGGAATATAAGAAAACTTGCCTATGAGAAGTTCAGTCAATACATCTTCATCATTCATAAGTATAACTCTTGTTCCGGTTGAATCGTCAACTTCAAACTCTGCCCATTTTGATTCGTTTGTAGCTGCTACTCTATCGGTTTTTAAGTTTATCAGTTGAGTAAAGATGTTTTTTATCATCTTTCTATCAGCATTATAATTAACGCTATCCAATTCAACTTTCCATGCAGTATCCAATCTAATTAATTTTACATCATCTTTACCTATTGGAAAAATTAAAATTGTATTAACATTAGCTGTATCAACCGTTAAAACTATTTCTTTGAAAGTTCGTTCTGATTTGTCGGATAATAAGGTAATAAGATAAATAACTAATAAAACTCCCAGAATTATTAATAAGATTTTAACACTTAATTTTTTAAACATAACCTTCCTCCATTCTTTTTATTTTTTTGTTTTTATTATATTGCATTCGTATAATACCGTAAATAATAATTAATAAAATTGGTAATAAGAAGTTAAACCATTTCAGGAAAAATTTTGTTCCGTCTTTAATTTGGTCTAAAGGCCTGGAAGTAACTTCTTTAGTTCTTAATTCAATTAAACCTGTTGCATCCGAAAGCCAGTCAATGGAATTCACCATCAGGCTAACGTTATCTGCTTGTAGTTGTTGTGCCCTTTGACCTTCTCCGCTAACAGGAAAATCGCCGTCGGAAACAACTACTATTTTTGATTCGGTATTTCCTGCTAATTTCCCACTGAGAACTGCTGCAACTGTAAGATTGGATAATGGGAAGTCGTTTTCCGTCCATTTTTTATTTATATCAAAATAAAGTGGTGGCGTTTGTGTGCTGGTTTTGTTTGATGTTTTAGCAATTGGTATAAAAGTAAGTGAAGTATCACCGTTAAAGGTAATTGGGCTTACAAAAGGCATAATAACCGTTTCCAGTCCTTTTGTTATCGGATGATCTGAAAAATTTGAAATAATCGGCATATAAGGAAAACCAATATTTGTTGTAAAGTTGAATCCGCCTTGTTGTTGCTTTACACCAATAGAACCGCATTTGGCATCAACTATAAAGTTATTCTCAATTGTAAGACCTTTTTCGCTGAGCCATTTTTCAAGCCCTGTATAAAGTGATTTTCCTGAAGCTGTAGAAAAATCACCTATAACGCGGTTATAAGCAATAAATAAATTTCCTCCGTTAGCAAGATAATTATCAAGAAGCTGCAACTGTTCGGAAGGAATTGAATCAGTTGGAGACACAATTACTATAGTTGTATATTTATTTAAATCAGGAGCTGAATCTACCAAATTAACAGGTTCAATATCATATAAGATTATCATTGAATTCATTACCTGTTGATAGGCATTTAACGATGGTTCGCCATTACCCTGTAAAAATCCGATTAAAGGTTTATTAACAACCGAGAGTTTTTTTATGCTTGAAGATAAGGCATACTCCATTGCAGAGCCACGTTGAATAAATGGAATTGCCTCGGATTTTTCGCCTAACTGCACAAGAGCACCTAAATAAACTTTTTGCTGTTTTACTTCATCTTTTGATCTCGCACTGATAATTGCAGGTCTGATGCCGGACTGAACAGTTTTTTGTTCTGTTTGTGGGTCTTTACCAGGGTCAACAAATTCGTAAACTACATTATTATCTGAAGCATTTGCATACTCAATAAGTAACTCTTTAAAGTCTCTTTTGGTTTTAGCAAATTCAGGAGGTAAGTCCTTGGTAAAATAGGCTGTAACCGTGATAGGTTCGGATAAATTGGATAAAATATCCTTTGTTGTCTGGCTTAAAGTATAGCGTTTATCAGCCGTGAAATCAAAACGGACAAAAAATTTATCTGATAAAATATTTATTACAATTACCACTGCAACGATTAATAATATTTTTGAGTTTATGGCTTTTTTATTTTTCATCTTTTAAATAATTTTTTAAATAAGATTCAATAAATTATATTCTCTTTTTTGCGAGATTTCCTTCTGTTAATACCAAACCGATAAAAATAATTGACAGAAAATAAATAAGGTCTTTAGTATCAATCACACCTCTTGAAATTGACTCAAAATGAGTAGAAAGACTTAAATAATCCAGAATGCTGCCAAATAATCCGCTGAGGTTTCCGGCTAACAGTCCAAATATTATTTGGAAAAATATTCCGATAAACAATGCAAGCATATAACCGACAATTTGATTGTTGGAAATACTGCTTGTAAAAATTCCAATGCTGATGTAAGCTGCACTCATCAATATTAAGCCCAAATAACCTGACCAGACTGCACCGTGGTCAACTGGTCCGAGGTTTGCTACTGTGATGTAGTAGGGGAGAGTTAATACAAGGGCAATAATTATTAATAATAAAGTTGATAAAAACTTGCCTAAAACCAATTGCCAGTCGTTTACCGGTTTTGTTACTAATAATTCAATTGTTCCGGATCTGTTTTCTTCTGCAAAAAGCCGCATTGTTAAGGCGGGTATAAAAAAGAATAGTGTCCAGTAAGCTATCCCGAAAAATGATTGCAAGCTTGCCTGTTTAACAAAAAAAACATCCGAACCGAACAACCATGTAAAAAATCCACTGAATCCGAGAAATGCAACTAACATTATATAAGCCATCAGCGAATTAAAAAACGACTGTAATTCACGTTTGGATATTATCCATATTTGTTTCATATTTTTTAATTTATTTTATTAATATTCGAAATTTAAGTGTTATAACATATAACATATAACTTTTTAATAATGTGATAGCTGTTCTAATTCATTGTTAATTCCCTGAAAATATCTTCCAGTTTTGTTTCAAATGGTGTAAGTTCGGTTAATGTCCAGGCTTTTTCAACACACATTTTAAAAATTGCTTTTTTGGATGACATTTCCGGTTTGCTTTGTATTTCAAATGAATTTAAGTTTTTATCAATAAAATCAACGACTTCAATAGAATCAATTTTTTGAAGGGCTTTGAAAATTTCGTTTACGTCGCCATCTTCAATAGTAATTTTTAAGATTTCTTTTCCCTGTGCATGTTTTCTTAATTCTTCTGATGTTCCGTCTGCTACAATTTTTCCTTTATTGATTATCATTATTCTGTCGCAAGTGGCTTCAACTTCAGCTAAAATGTGAGAACTGAGGATAACGGTTTTTTCTTTTCCGATTTTTTTTATCAATTTCCTGATTTCTACGATTTGATTAGGATCAAGTCCTGCTGTGGGCTCATCAAAAATTAAAACTTCAGGGTCATGAATTAAAGCCTGGGCAAGGCCTACACGTTGCTGGTAACCTTTTGAAAGTTCACCGATTTTTTTATGTTTTTCACCTTCCAGCCCACATAGATTAACCATTTCAAGTATCTTGCTTTTGATTTTTGATTTTTCAATACCATATAATTCGGCTGTAAATTTCAGGTAGTCAATTACAGGCATATCCTGATAAAGCGGGTTGTTTTCAGGTAAATAACCAATGTGTTTTTTTATTTCATCAGGATGGTCGTAAATTGAAAGATTCCCGATTTTTATTGTACCTTCATTAGGTGTTAAAAATGTAGTTATTGCACGCATTGTGGTGGTTTTACCGGCACCGTTAGGCCCTAAAAAACCAAGCACTTCGCCTGTTTTTACTATAAATGAAACATTGTCAACTGCACGTTGAGTTCCAAATTTTTTTGTAAGATTTTCAACAATTATATCCATAGTTTAAAATTTTTTGCAAAACAAATAAAAAATTAAATTATTGTAAAGTTGATTTTATGATTTTAACATAATTTAACAGAAAAAAATTCAATTTCAGTAATTTTTTGACCTTTCAATTTCACGTTGTGAATCTTTTCTTTTTAATGATTCGCGTTTATCATAAAAATGTTTTCCTTTTGCAAGTGCAATTTCTAATTTTGCCAATCCTCTTTCATTAATAAATAAAAGAACAGGAACTATTGTAAAACCTTTTTCTTTTACTTTAACTGATAATTTTTTGAGTTCTCTTTTTGTCAGCAGTAATTTCCTGTCGCGTTTCGGTTCGTGATTGTAATGAGTTCCCATATTGTATTCGGCAATATGCATACTTTTTACATAAAGTTCATTATTAATAAATAAACAATATGCATCAGCTAAATTTGCCTTGCCTTCCCTAATTGATTTGATTTCAGTGCCTGTAAGCATAATGCCGGCTGTAATCTTTTCAATCAGAAAATATTCAAAGCTTGCTTTTTTATTTTTTATTTTGATATTATCAGACATGATTTTAAAAAATGACTGCAAAGATAAATAAACATTTAATTAAATGGCTAAATGACTGAATGGATAAATGGATAAATGGTTGAATGGTTGAATGGTTGAATAGTTAAAGTGTCTAAACATTCCATTTCTATAATATATTCAGAGGAATATAATTTGAATTTTTATACAATTTTTACTATAAGAGAAATTGAATGTTTTCGATACGAAACAATTGAATGACAATTGAATGACCCCGTGAAATATATCGATAAATCGAATTTTATCCATACTGATTTACTTAGGCATTATTACGAAATAACTTGACCATTCCGGCTTGTTCTTTTGCACGCTAACTGCGTTAAAAAGTCTCGTCATCCGTACGGATGCCTGCGTTTTTTGCCTTGTTATAGCACAAAATAACATCGCCTGTTTTGTCCAACTTATTTCGTAATAATGCCTTAGTTTCACAGGGTAAACAACTTAATGACAAATAACCAGACGGGTAATAACTAATAGTAAGAAAAACATAATTTTTCTTAAAACATACAAATGTTCGGTTACTTTGTATCCCCCAGAATCAATGGCATGCCATCTTTACCACTGCCAATTATAACAACTTTTGAATTTGATGATTCTGCAAGTCTAAGAGTTGCTTCAATACCTTTGTCTCTTAAGATTTTATCAGTTAAACTTGCACTGAGTATTTTGTTGGCTGTGGATTTACCGTCAGCTTCAATTTTTTGTCGTTCAGCTTCCTTTTTGGCTATTTGAAGCTTGAATTCGTATTCAAGAGATTCTTGTTCCTGTTTTAATTTACTCTCAATAGCTTTTTTAATTGTAGGTGGTAAAATTATTGAACGTATCAATATCTGGTTTGTCTGGACATACTTTTTATCTAAAAGATTTTTAGTTTCAATATAAATTTCATCCTGTATAACATCTCTTTTTGTTGAGTAGATCTGCTCGGGAGTATAACGCCCGATAACACTTCGTGCCGATGCCCTAAGTGAAGGGATAATAATTCTTCTTAAATAGTCAGGTCCGATATCTCTTTGTAATAATCCGAGCTGTGAATAAGTGGGTTGATACCAGCAAGAAACATCAACTTTTATTTCCAAACCGTTTGAAGATAAGACGTTCAAATCTTCTGAAATTTCCTGTTGTCGTGTTTCAAACACGAACATTTTGTTCCATGGAGCCATAAAATGAAATCCTTCGCCATAGGTTTTGGAAGTATCAACTCCACCACCAAATCTTCTGAATAATACTCCTCCTTCTCCTGCATCAACAGTAATGGTCATCTTACTCCAGAAAACAATAATCAGTATTATTGCAACAATAATTATTACTGTTGGAATGATTTTTTTTAAATTTAGTTCTTCTTGTGCCATGATTTTGGGTTTTTAAGGTTATGTTAATATTGATTTTATAAAATTTAATAACTGCAAATATAATAAAAAATTCGTATATAGCTAAATTATTTAAATTATATCAGCAAAATAAGAATATCATTAAGAATCTAAAAAAATTATCATCGAATTACGCAGATTTCACGAATTTTCAATTCGTGTAATTCGTGCAATTCGATGACAAAAAACATTAAAGAGTGATGATGGTGTATTGTCATCTCACTATGTGGGCCCCTTTTTTCCGGGTCTTTTTACTCGGTATGACAGTCTTGTTATGTCACCCTGAGCGGAGACGAAGGGTACAACAGCTAATTAATTCCCATCCAAAGTACTCGGGACTTTATGTTGTAACTTTTTTTGAAAATAATTTAGATGCTTCATTTCTAAAACCTCAAACTTACTCCTGCCAGAAAATTAATGCCTGCCTGCGGGAAATAACCGTCCATAATATATTCTTTACTTTCGTTATAATAACGATATACCCAGGCATTAGTCTCGTATTCTTCATCAAAAATATTATTAATCATTAACTGAAAACCGATTTCTTTAATGAACTTAGTTTTG
>JAUWKH010000038.1 GCA_030614305.1 Bacteroidota bacterium | reverse complement strand
GAAAGGACAATAAAAAAATTCCTGAAATATTCTTGTTTTTCTATTTGTAAACTTTGCAGCTCTTTTTCTTTTGTTAATAATTTAATTGAATTTTCTTTTTTCTCAGTTTCGTAAAGAACTTCTGCTTCAGCAATCTTTTTTGAGGATTCTTCACTATAAAGGCTATCCCTCAATGTTGAATATTGTTTGAAATATTTTAATGATTCTTTATAATTGCCTATGGCTTCAAATAATCGGGAAAGACAACTATAAGAATATGAAATATAGTTTTTATTATCAATTTCGGTAAATAGTTTTAAACCGTTTTTTAAATTTTCGAGTGATTTATTATACTTTTGTAATTCAAGATAAGCCAATCCAATATTCATATAAGCATAAGCAAGGCTTGATTTATTACCAAATTCAATAGATAAATCCCTTGATTTGCTAAAATATTCAATAGCTTTATAATACTTTGACTGGTTTAAATAATTATAGCCGATACAAAATATTGTTGTAGAAGCATTATTCAAATCGTTTTTTGCTTCAAATATTTCAAGTGCCTTAAAATAATATTCCATTGCTTTGTCTGATTCGCTGCGATGTTCGTAAACATTTCCCATGTTTGAATAACAAGAGGCTATGCCAAAATCATCATTCAATTCTAATCGTATCTTTAAGGATTTCTCGTAATAATCAAGAGCTTTGTCGGTATCGCCGAGATTAAAATAAATAATACCGATATTGCTTAATGCCAAAGCGATTCCATTATTGTTATTGTTTTCTTCCTGTATTTTTAATGACCTGAAATAATAATCAAGAGCTTTGTTGTAATCACTTAACATACTATAAACCAAGCCTATGTTATTTATCAATAATGCTTCTCTTGATGGAAGGTTTAGCTGGATATAAATTGATAATGCTCTCTGATACCAGATTAAAGCTTCAGAATAGTTTCCTAAATAATAATTAACAGTGCCAATTGTGTTCAAAGCTCCGGCTACTCCTGAACTATCACCAATACTCCTGCATATTTCAATTGATTTTTTACAATTTTCTATTGAAATGTCAAATTTTCCGATATTTTTGTAAATGATTCCTAAAATATTATAAGCCTGAGCTATTCCCTTATAAAAATTCAATTTTTCCCCTATTGCTAATGCTTGTAAGGCATATTCTTCGGCACTTCCGGCATCGGTATAATTTAATTCATAAGATAGTTTATTCAGAATAATTACCTTGTTTGTATCTTCTTTTGAGCTTGCAAGGATTGTTACAAGACTATCAATCTTAATTTTTGTTTTATCAGATGCTTGTTGAGATATTGCTATAGAGGGGAAGCAAATAAAATAAAATAAAATAATTACGATATTTATTCTGTTCTTTTTCAAGTTTATTTTATTAAATTACAAAAATAACAATATAAAAGTAATAAAATAAATTTAATAGTTAATTTTACATTTTAATTCGGATTTAAAAATGTTTGATTACATAAAACACTTATATAAAGGAATATTATTAATTGTTATTATTGCTGCAATATTGCTTTTTTCAGATTTAAATAATCGTAATAAGCAAAAAAAAGAAAATAGATTTTTTGATATAAAACATAGATCCGAATTTTTTGCAGAACCTGGTGAAACATATAAAATCGGAATAGTTTATTTTGCTCCCGATATTTCTCTTGACATTTTATTTAACGGTTTATTCACAGGACTTAAAGAAATCGGTTTTGTAAAAGATAGCAACCTGCAGGTTACATTTTCTCATGCTAACGGCGAAACAGGTAATATACAGCCTGTTTTACAAAATATGGATAATAAGGATGTTGACCTTATTATGACAATGACAACTCCGTGTTTAACAGGAGCGTGTGCTGCAATTAAAAATAAAAATGTTGTCTTCACATATTGTTACGACCCAATTACTGCAGGAGCAGGTAAAAGTTATTCTGATCATTTGCCTAATATTACCGGTGTAGGTTCTTTTCCTCCAATTGAACAAACCATAAATTTTATTGAGAAATTATTGCCGGGCATCAAATCCGTAGGAACGATTTATAATTCTTCAGAGGCTAATTCAAGAAAAGTTATGAGTGTAGCAAGAGAATTATTTAAACAAAAAGGGATTAAATTAAAAGAAATGACCGTTACGAATGCTAATGAAGTTTATCAGGCTGCTCAGGTGATAACATCAAGAGATATACAGGCGCTATGGATAACCGGCGATAACACTTCTTTACAGGCATTTGATGGTATTCTTAAAAATACGGATAGATCAAAAATACCTTTAATAGTTAATGATATTGAATTTGTTGAAAAGGGCGCAACAGCAGCTATTGGAATCGGCTGGTATCATACAGGATATAAAACCGCTCCTATGGTTGCTCGGGTTTTGCTCGGTGAGAATACTGAAAATATTCCAATAGAAAATATTGTTGAGGAAAATATTGATATTAATTTTGATAAAATTGAAAAATTAGAAATACAGATTCCTGATGATATCTTTGATTTTATTAATGCTAAATCCGAAAAACTTAAACTTACTAAAAAGCTGAATCTGACATTAATCCAATACAATGATTCACCAATTTCCGAGCCGTCGCATGAAGGAATTATTGATGCTTTGGTCAATTTAGGTTTACGACCTGAAATTGACTTTGAACTGACAGCACGAAATGCACAGGCCGACATCAGCACACTTAACTTGATAGTTGATGCAACAATAACCGAAAACTATGACCTTGTTTTTGTAACATCAACACCAACGCTTCAAACAGCAGCAAAAAAGATAAAAAACACCCCTGTGGTTTTTTCAGTTGTCGCAGATCCTATAATCGCAGGTGCAGGCAAAAGCTTTACCGAACATTTACCCAACTTTACAGGGATCTCAACTTTAGGTGATTTTGAAGGGATGATAAAATTATTAAAACAAATACTTCCCGATGCTAAAACTATAGGTACATTATTTACACCTGGAGAAATAAATTCGGTAAATAATAAAGATGAACTTGAAAAATATGCAAATCAATATGGATTGAAGCTGATAGTTGTTCCTGTAAATTCAAGCTCTGAAGTTACTGATGCTGCAAAATCATTAATATCAAACGATTTGGATGCAATTTGCCAGATTGTTGATAATCTTACTTCTTCATCTTATCCAACTATTTTAAAAATATCAAAAAAAGCTAATATTCCGTTTTTCGGGTTTGTCAGCAAACAAGCTAATGATGGTGCAGTTGCTGTGGTAGCAAGAGATTATTATCAGGCAGGAGTTGATGCGGTTAATCTGGCAAATAAAATATTTAAGGGTGAAAATCCAAAAGATATTCCTTTTGAATTTGTTAGTAAAACAAATATTATTATTAACCTTGATGCAGCAAAGTTTTACGGAATAAATATTTGCGGAGATGTTATTAAATCTGCTGATAAAATATTATATTAAAATAAATGATTGATAAACTTGATATAAGAAAAAAAATCAGGGATAATATCCTTGAATTACATTTAAGTGGCAGAATTGATGCATACTGGGCAAACTACTTAAGCGATTTTATTGATGAAGAAATACGTGCCGGTCATTATTATATCTCACTTAACTTAAAACATGTAAATTATATCAGCTCCGCAGGTGTAAGAATATTAGTTAAGTTCTACAAGCAGTTAAAAAGTATTCAAGGTACTTTTACAATTACAGAATTATCAGAAAATGTTAAATCGGTTTTGGAAATGGTTGGATTAACCGAAATGTTTACAAAACCTGCAAAAATTGATTTTGTTGATAAAAAAGAACAGGAAAAGGAATTTGAAATAAATAAAACTAAATATACATGTTCGGAATTAAATAAAGAAACTTCAGTAAAGTGTAAAATATTAGGAAATCCTGAGCTGTTAAAAGATTCAGGGTTTTCAGAACAGGATATTCAAAATGAGGTATTTTTTGAAAATAAATTCGGGATAGGTCTTGGAGCTATTGGTACAGGTTTTGAAGATTGTAAAAACAGGTTCGGTGAATTTATCGGATTAAATAATGCAGTCGCATATATGCCAACTGATGGCACAAACAAACCTGATTATATTATTAAAACAGGAAAACTTTTACCTGAAATAAAATTGCTTTACGGACTAATATTTGACGGGAAATTTAATGATCTTATACGATTTAACACTATTGACAAAAATCAAAGTGTAGCTTTTAGTGAAATTATTGATGCAATAAATCTAATTACAGAATACGAAACTTTTCTAATGGTTATGATAGCTGAGATATCGGGGATTGTAGGTGCATCAATTAATAGATCACCAATGGATAACAGTAAAGGCAGTTCGCCCTTTCAATTTCCGGATATCAGGAATAAAATCAATTATACTACCGAACCCGAGTTTAATAAAATGTTATCAATAACAATAGGAATAGCTTCTAATAAAATTGATAAAAATCTGAAAGCATTTACAAGGCAGTTATCAACCGGAAAAGAGATTTACGGACATTTTCATTCTGCAATTTTTTATTATCATCCTGTTAAAAAAGAAAATATTGATTTATCAAAAACTATAAGATCCCTATTTGAAGTGGATAAAATTCAAAATATCATTCATTTAATTAATGACAACCGGGAAATAATAGGAGTGGGCGAAAGTGAATTTATCAATGGTACATGCTGGATAGGAAAGGTCAGTGAATTGATAAAAGATAATTAGTATTCGTCCATAAAGTATGTGTTTTTTTGATTTCAGAATATCGCCTGTCTACCGACAGGTAGAATTAACGGTTTTTGATTTATGAAGTTACTGAAAACTATTTATGAAAGCTTAATTGTTATATGATTTTTTAATAACTTATAACTTTTAACAATCATCCTGATACTAATAAAACTCGTTTAAATCGAATAATATAAGTAAAATAATAAAAGAGGGATATAATGACATTATTAATTGGCTCAATAACCATCGGATTAATACTTTCATTACTGGCAGTAGGATCATATATAAGTTTCAGGATATTCAAATTTCCTGACCTTACTACCGAAGGTTCAATTACACTCGGAGCAGCTATTGCAGCTTCATTGATTGTGTATGGCGTTCATCCTTTAATAGCAACTATACTTGCATTTGCAGGAGGATTTGTAGCCGGTGGAATTACAGGATTGCTACATACTAAATTTAAAATAAACGGCTTACTTGCAGGAATACTTGTCATGACCGCATTATATTCAGTTAATCTTCATGTTATGGGCAGAAGTAATGTACCTCTGCTATCCGATATTACCCTGATAACTTATTTTGAACAATTTGCCGATTTTATC
The DNA here is from genome assembly GCA_030614305.1 of Bacteroidota bacterium. Lineage (GTDB taxonomy): Bacteria > Bacteroidota > Bacteroidia > Bacteroidales > JADFUO01 > JADFUO01. The sequence continues at coordinate 4,978 of JAUWKH010000038.1, read as the reverse complement.
ACTCCCAATATTGAATCAATAAATATTTTGGGCTGGACTGCATCCGAAAAAGACATTTACGTATTATTATTTATTTTGATTACAATAATTTTAATAAGCATAATTATATACCTGTTTTTTAAAACCAACCTCGGGACAGCAATGAGAGCTACCGGCGATAATCAACAAATGATCAAAGCACTGGGAGTTAACACAAATTTAATGATAATACTGGGACTGGCAATATCAAATGGTTTAATTGCATTGTCAGGTGCTTTTTTAGCCCAATACCAAGGATTTGCAGATGTACAGATGGGTATAGGTATGGTTGTATGGGGTTTGGCAAGTGTAATTATTGGTGAGGCATTATTAAGTAAAAAAAGTTTAGGATTACTTATAACCGGAGCTATTATGGGATCAATACTTTTCAGATTGCTTGTAGCTATTGCTCTTCGCTGGGGAATGAATCCTAACGATCTGAAAATTATCACTGCATTATTTGTATTTATTGCACTGATAATGCCAGGTATGTTAAATAAGTTTAAGAGGAAAGGGATATGTTAAAAATCATAAATATTTACAAAACTTTTAACCCTGGCACAGCAAATCAGGTAAAAGCATTACAGGGTGTAAGTTGCGAAGTAGAAGAAGGGAGTTTTGTTGCTATAGTCGGAACAAACGGTTCAGGCAAATCCTCTTTATTAAATGCAGTAGCCGGAACATTCATTCCTGACTTAGGAAAAATTATTTTGGATAGGATGGATATTACAAAATTTCCGGAATACAAAAGAGCTAAACATCTCGGAAGGGTTTTTCAAAATCCATTCACAGGAACCGCTCCTGACATGACTATAGCTGAAAACCTAACATTAGCATCAAAAAGAGGGCAGAGTAGGGGACTTGGATGGGCAATTCCCAAAAGTGTTTTAAAGGAATTTCAAAAAAGGGTTAAACCGTTAAATATGAGATTGGAAGACCGGCTTGAAAATCCTATGGGAAAATTATCAGGTGGACAACGTCAGGCACTTACTTTGTTAATGGCATCATGGCAAAAACCCAAGCTGTTATTGCTTGATGAACATACTGCTGCATTAGACCCCAAAACAGCAAATAAAGTTATTCAGCTAACCGAAAAAGTTGTTGAAAAAGACAATATTACAACACTTATGGTCACACATTCGATGCAACAAGCTGTTAATATGGGCAACAGGATTTTAATGATGCATAACGGTAAAATTGTTTATGATTTCGAAGGTGATGATAAAAAAAGATTAAAAGTAAATGATCTTTTGTCTTTGTTTGACGAAATCAGGCGAAAAGAACAAATTAATCTTTCAACCGCTGAAATGCTTGAGAAAAATTATATATAAAATCAAATGGAAGAATACTGAAATATTGATTTTCAAAACTAAATAAATAAATTATGGTAACATTCATAAATTTCAAAAATCCCAACTCTAAAGAAATAGGAAAAGTTCTTAGCTCACTGTCAAAATACCCCGGTACATGTTTTTTTATAGATATTATCAATTCAACAGATATAAAATATAACACAAGTTTAGCAGACTGGGGTAAAAAACTAAACAACACTTTTAACTTTATTTCTTTTTTAAATGACTTCCCTGATAATGTTGTTAAAGGGATAGGAGATGAAATAATGCTTTATATTCCTGATGAAGATTTAAAGGCAAAATCAACATATAACGATTATTTCGCTTTGCTGGAAGAGATTTATGCTACCATTGATAATATTAAAAATTACCCAATTGAAAATGTATTTCTTAACTGTAAGGTTTCGATTCATTATTGCACTGAAGTTTATAATATTACATTTTTTAAAGGAGCTAATGATTATTACGGACAGGATATTGATTTAACAGCCCGCTTAATGTCAAAGGCAAAAGCTAACAGGATAGTAATGAGTGAAAAATTTTACAATAAAGTAAAAGCTGATTATTTTAATTTATATGGAGAACGAAAAAATACTTGTTTTGATAAAATTTCACAAAAGTATATTGAAGATTTTAAAGGAGTTCCCGAACCAACTGAGTTCAGGATGATTGATGTTTGAAATAAGTGAATAACTGATTTCTATCGTATTTAAAAGAACTGATTATTTAACAAATTATAGTAAAATATATAAATAATTTATTTCTTGTGCTTACTGCCCGTGAATTAAATCCCACACTGAAAATTATTTCAAGAGCCGAAGATATTTCATCAGAAAGTAAAATTATTCGTGCAGGAGCTGATAAAGTTATTACTCCTTATGTGTCAACAGGTAAACAAATAGCTGATACAGTACTTGGTGGAACAGGGATATCTTATGGCCTAACCGAACCTACGGCAACATCTGAAATTACACCACAATGGATAACTATTAAAAGTGGTTCGGGAATGCTCGAAAAAACAATAGCCGAAGTATCAAATGAAATGAACAGGGAAGTTTTCGGACTACGTCGTATCGGTCGCGACTTTATCTTTCCTGACCCTGAGATTAAATTAAAGGTTGACGATATGTTACTTGTTGTAGATGATAAAATTATTGAAGAAAATAAATTAGGAGAAAAAACAAAGAAATTAAAAAAGCTCGTTATTGTTGATGATAATCCTATTATTTTACATTTATATGCCAGACTTTTTTATAAAAACGGCTTTTTACCTGTAACTGCCGTTAACGGTAAAGAAGGCCTTGATTTAATCAGACAGGAAAAACCGGTTGCTGCTGTTATTGATTTTATGCTTCCTATATTGTCAGGAATTGAGTTATGTTCACAAATACGTAAAGAAGAAGAATACAAAAACATAAAATTAATTTTATTTACCGGCGATGAAGAAGAAGAAACCAGGAAAAGAGCTTTGGAAGCCGGTGCAGATGAAGTTATAATAAAAAGCCCCAATGCTCACGAAATAATTGAAACAGTGGTTAATATCCTAATGAAAAAATAAAATGAAAACCAAATATGTTTTATCAGCACATCAAAATATTATTTTGCCTTTTATTCACTATTAGTTTGGATCAAAACTTTGGGATTTTTCAATTTTTCTTTAAAATAATCTATGGCTTTTTCAAGATTCTCTTCAGCTTTTTTTGTCAGTTCCTCTTTAAAATTCCATTCATATCCTTTTATATGAAGTAATAATGTAACAGGTGACTTATCATAGAGTTTTTTACACAAGTCTAAAACATAGCCGGGAGAGGCTGAGTGTGTTGTGAAAGACATTTTTGAAGATTCGGTAACTTTTGAAATACAGAAATCAGGAATATCTTCTATTGAGGCATCAACAAAAATTACCAACTCCTTATCGGAGATAACATGTGCATCTTCAATATTGAGTTGGTAATTACTATCAAATTCAAAACCTTCCAAACCTTCTTTATTAACCCACTCCTGCATACGGTTTATAAACTCATTTCCCAAACCATCATCTTGTCTTCCAGGATTACCGTATCCGTAAAGTAATACTTTCATTATACTTTTATGTTCTTTTTTTATCAATAAGAATATTTTTTGAATCGTATAATGAAACTTCCAGAGGCATTTTACCTAATGCATGTGTTGCACAACTAAGACACGGATCATAAGCTCTGATAGCAACCTCAACAGCATTCAGCATTCCTTCGGTAATTTCTTTTTGACCGGCAATCATGCTGTCTGCCACACATTTAACGGCAACGTTCATAGGCTCATTATTATTTGTTGTTGAAACAATAAGGTTTGCCATTGTTATCTGGTCGTTTTCATTAACCCTGTAATGGTGAAACAAAGTTCCTCGTGGGGCTTCAAGCATTCCCACGCCTTCATTAACTTTTGTTCCTTTAATAACCAGATCATCTTTCTGGAGGTCAGTGTCGTTCAATAATTCTTTCATCATTTCTGCAGCATGGAGCGTTTCAATCAATCTTGCCCAATGCATGTGCATTGACATATTGTTTGGTTTACCGTTTGTGTATGCTTTGAATTCTTCAAATTCTTTTTGAGCCAATGGTGATGGAATAAAATCGGCAGTATTTAAACGTGCAAGAGGACCTACACGATACCATCCGTCTTTTTTACCATATTCAATTAAATATGGAAATTTCATATAGCTCCAGTTCCTGACCTCTTCTGCAATATATTTCAGATAATCCTGTGGGTCAACATCATGTAAAATTTTCTTACCTTCTGCATCAACTGCCCTGATAACACCATCATAAAGATCCATTGCACCGTCTTTTCTTACAAGACTTAAATGACTTGATGGAAAAGCAGCAAATGTGTCAATAAGTTCTCTGTGTTTTTTATGATAATCTTTAAAAAAGTTAACTGCATCCAGTGACCATGAAATCATTTTATCAGCATTCATCGGGTCCGGTCCATATAGAAATCTATCACGTTCTTCGATACTGAGGTTCTTATTTATTCCTCCCGGAATTGCACCTGTTCCGTGAATTTTTTTACCGGCAGTAACTTCAATTATTTCCTGCCCGAATTTACGCATCATCACACCCTGAACAGCAAGGTCCTTAAATTTCATCGCAACACCGATTATATTACGAATTGCAGGATCAGCATCAATTCCAAAAAGTAAATCAGGAGATGCAAGATGGAAAAAATGCAAGGCATGCGACTGGAATATTTGTCCGTAATGCATAAGCCTTCGCATTTTTTCTCCTGTTGGTGTTAATCCGTCACCTGCACCTGCTCCAACAATCACATCCATTGCTTTAGCAGCAGCAAGATGATGGCTAACAGGACAAATCCCGCAAAGTCGTTGAACAAGAACCGGAGCTTCCCAATATGGTCTGCCCTGAACAAAGCGTTCAAAGCCTCTGAATTCAACAATATGTAATCTGCTTTGTACTACATTTCCATTATCGTCCAGATGAATAGTGACCTTTCCGTGTCCTTCAACTCTGGTTACAGGTTCTATAGTTATTTTTTTTGTCATTTTTTATATGATTTTAATCAAATTTAACAACTTCATAAGGTAATTTAAGTTCATTTCCGGTGAGAAG
>JAUWKH010000113.1 GCA_030614305.1 Bacteroidota bacterium | reverse complement strand
CTCAGCCATACATGAAGCTATATGTGCATGATGATGTTGAATTTTGATCTTTGGTAATTCTAAGTCATTTGCATATTTAGTTGATAGATAATCAGGGTGTTTATCGCATGCAATCAGTGTTGGTTTTACCCTGAATAATTTTTTAAACTGCTCAATTGTTTCTGTATAAAATTCAAGTGTTTCAATATTTTTTAAATCACCGATATGCTGGCTTAAAATTGCCTGTTTGCCTTTTCCGATACAAAAACAATTAACAAGTTCGGCACCAGTAGCAAGAATACCGTCAACATTGATTTTTAATTCAATGGGTGTTGGAGTAAATCCCCGTGAACGCCTGATAATCCTTTCTTTGTTATTTACTACCATTGCTACCGAATCATCGGTACGATTATAAATCTCCCTGTCATAAATCAACAAAGCATCCGAAATACATGTCAGTTGTTTTTTAGCTTCATCATTATCAATAATAATAGGTTCGTCGGAAATATTTCCACTTGTTAAAACAATTACAGGAATATTTAATTTTTCAAAAAGCAAATAATGAAAAGGCATATACGGAAGCATCACACCTATAGTATCAAATCCGACATTGACATCAGGTGCAAGCTTTTTCTTTTCTTTTAATAACAATATCGGTCGTCTCCATGATTGCAGCAAAGAAGCAAACAAATCATCTACAATTGCATATTTTTTAAGATTTTCAATATCAGAAAACATAACAGCAAATGGTTTTCCGTCACGATTTTTCGCTTCTCTCAGTCGTTTTACAGCTTTTTCATTTTGTGCATCGCAAGCTATATGAAAACCGCCAAGTCCTTTAATAGCAATAATTTTACCTGCTTCAATTAATTCACAAACAATTTTAAGTATTTTTTGCAAATCATTAATTACTTTTCCTTTATAAATAAGTTCATATTCAGGACCACAAACCGAACATGCAACAGGTTGTGCATGAAAGCGACGGTCTAAAATATCTTTATATTCAGCAGTACAGGATTCGCACATAATAAAAGGAGCCATAGTTGTTTTTTCCCTGTCATAAGGCAGGTCTTTGATAATTGTAAACCTCGGACCACAATTTGTACAATTGATAAATGGGTAATTTATCCTGTTCGGCTGGATTTTCATATCTTTCAGACATTCATCACAAACAGCAATATCAGGACTGATATCAGTTATTTCATCAGAAGTATTTTTACTTTTTATAATCCTGAAATCAGAAAAATTTTCGGGTTCTGTTTCTTCCGAAAAAATCCTGATTATATTTGAAGCAACAGGTGCTTGTGTTTTTATTGAAGAAATAAATTTTTCAACAAACTTTTTATTTCCCTGAACTTTTATCACAACTCCGTAATTACTGTTTTCAACCCATCCTTTCAGGTCATATTTAATAGCAAGACGATATATAAACGGACGAAATCCAACTCCCTGAACAAGCCCTTTAACATAAACTCTTACTGTATATTTATCTTCGGTTTTTTTCAATTTTCGATGCTTATAGATTTTATTAAAAAAATGAGTAGCTAATCAGTATTAAATTAGCAATAAAAATTTCTTAACAAATAATAGTTTACGAAATTATAATTTTTATTAATTTAGCATTTAATTAATTTAGCAATTATTTATTATTTCAATAAAAAAATGAAGTAATTATATTTTTAAAGAAATACAAATAATATCCGGATAATCGAAAATATGTTTAAAAAACCTGAATGTGATAATTGTTTAACAAGAACCAAATCATGTTTTGTTCATCTTTTAAATGAAGATATTCTTGAGTTGAATGAAAATAAAGTTTGTAATCTATATAAAAAGGGACAAAATATATTTTATGAATATAGTAAACCAACAGGAATATTTTGTTTGAATGAAGGAAAAATTAAGATAACTAAAATTGGAATAGACGGAAAAGAACATATTGTCAGGATTGTGATGGCAGGTGATTTATTTGGAGTAAGAGCTTTAATTGGCGGAAGAAATTATGCTTCTTCATCAACAGCTATCGAAGATTCTATTGTTTGTTATTTAAATAAGAACACATTTCTAAAATTTATTATCAAATATCCCCAAATGGCACATTCTTTAATGACATATTTGAGCCATTTATTAGAAGAATCAGATTATAAAATGGGTTCACTTGCTCTAAAACCCGTCAGAGAAAGATTAGCTGAATCGCTTTTATTTCTTAATAATAAATTCAAACCCGATTTTGATATAGAGAATCAATTAACACATCAAATTAATAGCTTGTCAAGAGAGGAACTGGCAAATCTTATTGGAACAGCTACCGAAACTGTTATAAGATTGCTTTCAGAATTTAAAAAAGATAAACTAATTGCCATTGAAGGGAAAAAAATTTTCTTACTTGATATACCTAAGCTAAAAAAAGCAGCAAATATCATTGAATAATAATTACAATCAAAATATGATAAATATCATTTTCTTATATGATAATTGTCATTGATATTTTATTCATTATTATTTATTATTGACCCCAAATTATTTATAATACAAGACTGATAATATGGGAGAAAACGAAATGACAGGAATATTTTTCTGTTGTAATTTAAATGGCAATGAAGATGTTGTTGATATTTTTGAAGTTGCAAAGAATGCTGAAAAAAATTCTACTGTTACAGTTGTCTGGTATTCAACAGATATTTTCTTATCCAATGTAAAATCATTTGCTTCAGAAATTAATAAAAATGATTTAAAACGCTTGATAATTGCCGGAAATAAAACCGGAAGCGTGAAGAGTTTTTTAACCGAAGCAATGGTTATTGCAGGAAAAAATCCGAAAAATATTTTAATGGCGGATTTTAATGAATATGGTGCAAATACAAAAGCTGAAACAGAAAGGGCTAAAGCAATTCTTGAGTGTGCAATTCTCGGAATACCATTTGAAACAGCATCTGTTCCGGATGAAACTTCAGTCCTCACAGATACACTTGTAATCGGAGGCGGTATTGCCGGTATTCAAGCATCTCTTGAAATAGCTAATGGAAACCAAAAAGTTTATTTGCTTGAAAGGACAGCTACTATTGGCGGGCACATGGCAATGTTTGATAAAACTTTTCCAACACTTGATTGTGCTGCCTGTATCCTAACACCAAAAATGGTTGAAGTAGGTCAACATCAAATGATTGAGCTTCTGACATACTGCGAGGTTAAAGGTGTAACCGGTGGACCGGGAAATTACAAAGTCAGGATATTAAAAAAAGCTAAACGTGTTAATTTAGCTTCATGTATTTCCTGCGGAACATGCTCTGAAAAATGCCCAAGTAAAACATTTAGTGAATTTGATGCATATACAAGCCTACGAAAAGCAATTTATATTCCTTTTCCACAAGCAGTACCAAATAAATATTTAATTGATGCGGATAGTTGTATTTATGTAGAAAACGGTAAATGCGGTGTTTGTGTTAAAGTTTGCCCTGTTGATTCATGTATCAATCTTGATGAAAAGGATGAAGAAGTAGAAATTACCGTTGGTAATATTATTGTAGCTACAGGTTTTAAAGTATTTGATGCAAAAAAGATTGAGCGCTATGGTTATGGAAAATATCCTAATGTGATTACTTCACTTGAACTTGAAAGATTAGTTAATGCAGCAGGACCAACAGCCGGAGATATATGTTTCAGAAAGCCTGATAAAAAAGGAAACATGGTGTTTACAAATGATAATGAAAAACCGAAAAGTTTTGCACTGATTCATTGTATCGGTAGCCGCGACGAAAACTACAATAAATATTGTTCAAGAGTTTGCTGCATGTATTCATTAAAATTAGCTCACCTGATTAAAGAAAAATTACCTGATGCTGATGTTTTCGAATATTTCATTGATATGCGTGCATTTGGAAAGGGATATGAAGAGTTTTACGACAGGATTAAAGAAGAGGGTGTTAATATAATTCGAGGAAAAACAGCAAAAGTTGAAGAAGAAAACGGGCAACTTTTATTAAGAACCGAAGATGTTATTAATGACAGTTTAATAGAGCAAAAAGTTGATATGGTAGTTCTGGCTGTTGGTCTTGAACCAAGAGAAGATGCAGTTGAATTAGCAAAAATGCTTGGAATTTCAACAAGCTGTGATGGATGGTTTTTGGAAGCAAACAGTATATGCGACACAGTTGATACATACACCGGAGGTATAACTATTGCAGGTGTTTGTCAGGGACCAAAAGATATTCCCGACACTGTAGCACAAGCTTCCGCTGCATCCTCACAAGTTTTAAAAAGTATTATTAATGGTAAAATAAGAAAGAGCATTAAAGATTTATCATATAATAAAATAGTATCTAATGCAAAAGAATTTTCAAAATAACTTTAAGGATGTTGTAATATGAGTAATCGTGTAAATCCGGATATAAAGAAAGAATTAAGAAAATTTGGTGAAGGTGATTGGAATGATTGTTTTAATTGTGGGAATTGTACAGCCATTTGTTCCTTAACTGAAAAAGGTATTTTATTTCCGCGAAAAGAAATTCGTACAATACAGATGGGTTTAAAGAGCAAATTAGTAAGCAATGTTGAACCATGGTTATGTTATTATTGCGGTGAATGTAGTGAAACCTGCCCAAGAGATGCTAATCCAGGTGAATTGATGATGGCAGTTCGTAGATATTTAACTAAAATCTACGACTGGACCGGTCTTGCTGGTCTCTTTTACAAATCAAAACTTGCACTTTTTATTGCATTTCTTCTGGTTTTGATTGGTGTTATAGCAGTTGGTTATGCAAAAGGTTTCCAAACCGAAGCGTTGATGGAGTTTGGCCATCTGTTTGAACAATATCTTATTATTGCTGTATTCACTCTGATAATATTGCCGAATATTTTTCATATGTTCTGGCTTACAATTGTAAAACAAAAAGTGAAAGCACCAATATTTTCTTACATTACTGGTTTTTGGCAACTGATTTGGAATATGTTTACACAAACCAGATCTTTAAAATGTGAGACAGGCAATTTCCGATGGTTTGAACATTTCCTGGTTGTAATAGGCTATTTATTATTATTGCTTACTACAGTTTTTCTTGGTTGGTTTTCAACAGAAAATACATTTATTATCTGGTTAGGATATATAGTATGTGCATTAGTATTTATCTTAACTTTTGATTTTATGATTGATAGATTGAGAAAAAAGAGCGAGGTATCCAAATTTTCTCACCATTCAGATTGGTTATTTGTTATTTGGCTATTTTTATTAGGATTAACAGCATTTATTGTAAGGTTATTTGTGGATACCAACCTGATTGATAATAATATATGGTTATACATAATACATTTAATTGTTATTGCTCAATGGGGAATATTGCTTGTTCCTTTTGGAAAGTGGACTCATTTTCTGTACCGTTTATTCGCAATTTATTTTGCATACTTAAAAAAGTCTGCACTTAAATGAGAAGGTAACATAACATAATAAAAAGAGTAAAAATGGAAGAAATAAGAATAGGAGTATATGTTTGTTGGTGCGGTAATAACATTGCATTAATGGTGGATGTTGAAGCCGTTTCGGAAGAAATGAAAAAATTACCAAATGTAGTTATTGCAAAAAATTACAAATATATGTGTTCTGATCCTGGTCAGGATTTGATTATAAATGACATAAAAGAACACAATTTGAACCGAATTGTTGTTGCTGCATGTTCCCCAAGAATACACGAACTGACTTTCAGAAAAGCATTGGAAAATGCCGGATTAAATCCTTATATGTTTGAAATGGCAAATATCCGTGAGCAAGTATCATGGGTTCATACCAACAGGGAAGAAGCAACAAGTAAAGCAAAATCTTTAATAGTTGGAGCAATTAATAAAGTAAGCTTTCACGAAGCACTTGAAAAAAGGTCGGTTGATATTGATCCTGCAACTTTAATTATCGGCGGGGGGATTTCCGGGATTTCTGCTGCACTTTTAATTGCCGATTCAGGCAATAAAGTTTTTTTGGTTGAAAAAACCGATAAACTTGGTGGCCATACTGCTAATGTTGACTTAACTTTCCCATATCTAT
>JAUWKH010000374.1 GCA_030614305.1 Bacteroidota bacterium | reverse complement strand
ATCATCTTGCAGGCACAGATATTGATCTTGTTAAGGATACTGCTTTCAGGATACTAAAAGGAGCAAAAAAGAAAGGCAGCATACCGGAATTGTGGGACGGAAAAACAGCAAACAGGGTGGTTAATATTATATTGGGAAAACATGAATAAAGAATCCACGCGGTAGAGCCTTGAGATATTTAACAGAATTTAATATTATGTTCTCAATAACCCCAGTTATTTATTTTGAAATACCTTCATATATTGTATGCCATATAATAAATTTAAAGAATATCGTCATTTTTTTAGTATTATAAAATACTCCATTTAAAAATCGATGAAAAAAAAGATAATTTTTATTTACCCGGTATATTCGATATTTATCAAGAATGACTATAACCTGTTACAAAAGCATTATAATTTAACAAAGTTCCATTTCAAACCATCAAAGAACTTGTTTAAGATGTTGTTTCAATTTCTTAAGCAATTCCTTTATCTGATATTTAATATATGGCGGTTTGATGCAGTTTATATATGGTTTGCAGACTATCACTCATTAATGCCTGTGCTCTTTTCATATTTAACCGGTAAAAAAAGTATTATTGTAATTGGCGGATATGATGTATGCCGGATACCAGATATAAAATACGGCGCTTTTTATAGTAATTTCAGGGGTTGGTTTACAGCTAAATCAATGAAACTTACATCAATCAATATTACTGTTTCAAAAAATATTGATCGTAAGACGAAAGTAATAGCACCTTATACAGCCAGAAAACTAATATACAATGGCGTAAATTTATTACCTGATGACTTCAATCAACAAAAAGAGAATATAGTATTAACTGTAGCAATTATTGCAGAAAAACAAACATTTTACTTAAAAGGGATTGATACTTACCTTAAAGTAGCGACAAGATTGCCTGAATATTCATTCTACATTATTGGAATAAAACCTGAAATGATTCCACATTATTTTACTTATCTTCCTGACAATATTATTATAGTAGACAAGATTACTCAGCAAGCATTAGTAGATTATTACAAAAGGGCTAAAGTATATTGCCAGCTATCCCTTATAGAAAGTTTTGGTATAGCATTAGCAGAAGCAATGCTTTTTGAGTGTATCCCAGTGGTTAGCAGAGTGGGAGCATTACCGGAAGTTGTCGGAAATACCGGTTATTGTGTAAAACGTAATATCACTGAAATAGCCAATACTATTAAAAAGATTATGGATTCAGATAATGTTATTCCCGGTCAAAAGGCAAAAAAACAGATCATCAATAATTTTATGTTAAAGTATCGTGAAGAAAAGCTACAAATAACTATGGCTGAATTACTAAAATAATTTCTTTAACTTGCCCAAAGACTCTTTCCTGGAAAATACATTTATTCGACATTCTTTATATGGCTAGCTTAACGCTAAATAATTGCATAACAAATATTTAGTGTTACGGGGAATGTATTTATTTTTCGATTTGCCGGTAAACTCAGGAACTCAAAATGCTTATTCCCGAATATTATATGATTTTTCATTTGAAATTTTTTCCAGAAAATCAATTAATTTAAGTGTCAGGTTTTCACAACTATATTTTTTTATTTCTTCCTCATTTGGTGAAAAGGTAAATTCCAGGGAATTTGAATCAATTTTTTTCAATATTTCAGCTATCTTATCAGTTTCCTCAGGATTAATAGTAAAACCAGTTCTTGTGGTATTAATTACTTCAACAACACTATTTCCATCTGAAACCAAGCCGATAATGGGTTTATTATAAATCAGATATTCGTATGTTTTACCAGGAATAACATGAATCCACTTAGGATTTGAGACAATTAATAACAAATAATCTGAACTCCTGCCATATTCTATGGCCTTATCATGTGGGCAATAACCTAGATATTCAATAAAAGTATCAAGATTAT
>JAUWKH010000253.1 GCA_030614305.1 Bacteroidota bacterium | reverse complement strand
TGAATTTGAACCTGTTCCGAGAATACAGGCAATTCCCTCAGTCCTTCCAAACAATGCTCTGGCAGCACCTAAGAGGTCATGGTTAATATTGATTTTTGTATTTGTAAAAATATTACTTAGAACATTGTTGATAATATTGCGTTTATTTTCCGTGGAACAACCTGCACCGTAAAAATAAATTTTATCAACAGTTTCAGGATTTATTTTTGGAGTAATATGTTCTTTTACTATTTTTTTTAATTCATTAAAATCATAGTAATACGGATTAAAACCTTCGGTTTGTATTTGTTTGAATTTTAATTTATCTTTAATAAAAATCCAGTCTACTTTTGAAGAACCGCTATCAATAATTAAGATCATAAAATACTGGTTTTAAAGAACAAATATTATTTTAGGTAAAAAAATTATTATTCCGATAATAGCGGCAGTTATTGCAGAAATTAAAACACCGCCTGCTGCCATGTCTTTTATCAATCCGGCCTTTTTATTTAATTCGGGTGAAACAAAATCAACAAAATATTCAATTGTTGTATTAAAAATTTCGGCGGTTAAAACAAATCCGATTGCAAAAACCAATAAGCACCATTCGTAAAAATTCACATTAAAAACAAACCCAAAAACAATTACCAATATTGCAGCAACAAGATGAATCCAAACATTATGTTGTGTTATAACAAACACTCCTATTCCCTTAAAAGCATATACAAAGCTTTTAGCTCGCTTTTTTAATGAAAATTTATTGTTTTGCCGGTATAAATAATCTTTCTTTTCCATAATGAAAGAATAATTATATTCTATTAAAACTTAAGAGAGATTAGAATATTTGAAATTAAAACAATCCCCCATTCTGATAAATCTCTAATTGCACTTCTGAAAACTTTTCTCCCTGTACGTATTTTCCGTTTGAGATGTTAGTGATAACACCGGATGTAAAATTTGCACGGATAATATCACCGTTCTTTATTTCCAATTCTTTTATTGATTTATAAGTCATAATCGGAAACGCGGCATTAATGGCATTACGTTCATAAATAGCTCCGAACGATTCAGCTAATATTACTTGAATACCCAATGCGTTAAAACAGTCAACTGCTTGCTGGCGGGAACTTCCGCTACCGAAATTTTTCTGAACTACAATAATATCACCTGAATTTGCTTTCTTTGAAAAATCTTCATAACCTTTTAAATTATCAAAGGTGTATTGACCCATTTCGTTAATATCGGTAATAGCAAGGTAGCGGTTATGAAATATCATATCAGTATCAATATTATCTTCTTTGATGTACCATACATGACCTTCAACGACTGTCGGTTTTTGTTGGTATTCGGTTTTTTCTTTTGTGGGTTTTTTATATTTTTCTTTTTGTATTTCAGATAAAAATGTTGCAGGTTTTTCAGGAATATCATCAATTGTTGTAATATAACCTGCAATAGCCGAAGCAACAGTTGATTCGGGTGAGGCAATGTAAACACTACCTTTGCCTTGTTTACCCGGAAAATTACGGTTACCTGTGCTGATGGTTATTTCGCCAGGTCCGTTTTGTCCAACCTGACCGGCAGCACAACCTGCACATCCTGCATTTGAAACCAATGCTCCGGCTTTCTTAAAAATATCTATCATACCTTCGTCAAGGCACTGCTTCCAGACTTCATCAGTAGCAGGAACAATCTTAAGCATAACTCCGGGAGCAACTTTTTTACCTTTTAATGCTTGTGCCACAACATGCATATCTTCAATACGTCCGTTAGTACAACTACCAATAAATGCAGAATCAATTTTAATCTTTTTTTCTTCTTCAATATTAACCGTATCATGTGGTTTACCAGGACGGGAAATCATTGGAACGAAATTGCTTATGTCAATATCATAAACTTTTTTATATTCGGCATTATTGTCTGCTTTAATCAGTTCCAGCTTGCGTCCTGATTTTTCCTCGCTGTATTTCATTATTTTCTCGTTGGGAGTGAAAAGAATGATGATAGCTCCCATTTCAGTTCCCATAGATGCAATTGTAATTCTTTCGTCAAGTGTTAATTTATCGGCTTCGTCACCATAAATTTCAACTGAATAACCAAGCAGTGTGTTTGCTCCGAAAATATTCAACAGATTTAAAACAATATCTTTGGCTGAAACATTTTTTGGACGTTTGCCAACAAAATTTATCTTAACGGATTTTGGAATTTTAAACCAGACTTTTCCATTACTAAATGCAGCAGCAATATCCTTGTCGCCCATTCCCTGCCCAAAAGCACCGATAGCACCTAAAATATTTGCATGCGAATCGGTAGTAACGGCTGTTGCTCCCGAATATGCAAGACCCTCTGATATCATTGTGTGTGTACCTATTCCGTTATCAATATCAAAAACTTTTATTCCGTGCTTACGGGCAAATATTCTTATGATTTGCTGATTGATAGCATATTTCTGGTCGGAACCTGTGGGGTTACAATCAAATGTAAAAAAAGTCTTTGATATATCATCAATACCTAAGTTATTATCTTTAATATTTTTAACAACATTTGCACCACCGAAATCACGGGCAGCGCGAACATCTAATTCAATATCAACAATATCACCAGGTTTAACTGTTTTAAATTTTGAATGATTGGCAATTATTTTTTCTATTAAGTTCATTTTATTTATTTTTTATTATGTTTAATTTCCAGTCTTTCCTTAAACGGTAAAAAGGTCATAAAATCGGCATGGTGAACCACATAAGCTTCGGTAGTTCTTTTAACGAGATGACCTTCACCTGCATGTGTTGCTATGATATGGCAAACTTCCGGTGGAATTCCACATTCTTCAGCTAATGAAACCCCTGAAAACGGATGGCGTAAATATTTCCCATAATCACCCTGTATTGCTTTTCCGTTATCATCTAAAACATATTCAAGTAATTTGCCAACATCAGCTAAAATTGCACCTGCAATCAATACATCCATATCAACAGTTAATTCTCCTTTATAAAATTCATTGATTATTTGTCCGGCATCCCTTGCAATATGCACAACTGATCGCTTATGGTCCATAAAAGTAACCTTTAAATCAGGTCCGCATAAAAGTGTAAAAGGAATTGTGTTTAAATCTTCGGGTGTTAATACACTTCTTTCAAATGCAAGTTCCCATGTTTTTGCTGTTTTTCCCCTGAGGTCCTCATCCTGTATCCATTCCAGTTCAGGCCAAAGAGTAATTATTGTTTTGTTCATTGTTTTTTATTAAATTGATAATATTTTAAAATCAAAATTAAAGTTTCTCAATAATTGCATCCGCCATTTCCTGTGTGGAAGCAGCGCCTTTTTCAATCACGTCAGGTTTGCCCGGCATTTTTTTCATATCATAAGTACGGACTTTCCCTTCTGCAATAACTTCTGCAACAGCTTTCCTTATTTTTTTAGCAATTTCATTTTCGTTAATAAAATCAAGCATCATACAAGCTGATTCAATCATTGCAAT
>JAUWKH010000210.1 GCA_030614305.1 Bacteroidota bacterium | reverse complement strand
GATTACAGCCGTAAACATCCATATCATGGAAAATATCCTTCCCAAAGGTGTTTTGGGCGCTTTGTCTCCATATCCAACTGTAGCCATGGTTACCGCCGACCACCAAATACCGTCGCCAATGCCTTTTATTCCTTTATGAAATTGTTTTGAATTGTGTTTATGTTCAGAAAGCCAGACGATAAAGCCAAATATCAGGATAATAAGAAAAAGGAATATAATAACTTTTAGAAATCCAAAAGAAAAAATATTGGAAAGGACCGATAAAAGGGTATTATATTTTTCAGCTTTAGCAGCAAAGGCAAGGTTTGTAATATAAAATGGTTGAGTAAAGCCAAATTTCTTCATTCTGGAAGCAGTAACTATAAATGGAAAGATAGAAATATCAACATCGCCATTTTCAACTACCTGCAATAATTCCTGAAGTTCATATTCCTTTATTGAATAGTCAATATTCAGGGAGTCAGCAATTTTATTCCAAAGATCCATGCATACCCCTGTGTATTGATTATTGTTTTTAATTATAAAAGGTGGTAATACCTGAAAGCCGACTTTTAATTCTTGATTTGCTGAATTAGCATTTAAAACAGGCAACATCAACAGAATGATTATCAGTTGTATAATATAGCGTTGAGTTTTCATATTTATTATTATTTTAGATTTGCTTATATTTCACAAATATAATTTTTTTTATAAGAAATTTATCTTTAACAGTAATGTATTGAACAAAAAAAATTCATATAAAGAAATTTTTGCTATTAATAAATGAATTAATAATTTTGAATGAAATAATACAAAATGGAACTTACGGTTTTCTCTGACAAATACTTCATGAAAGAAGCACTTAAAGAGGCACAAAAAGCATTTGATGCTGATGAAGTGCCAATCGGTGCTGTAATAGTTTGTGATAATCAAATTATTGCCAGGGCACATAATCTTAGCGAACTACTTAAAGATGCTACTGCACATGCAGAAATGCAGGCATTTACAGCCGCATCAAATTTTCTTGGAAGTAAATATCTTGATGAATGCACCTTGTATGTTACTCTTGAGCCATGTATAATGTGTGCAGGTGCATGTTTATGGACACAGATAGATAAAATCGTTTACGGTGCGGATGATGAAGAAAAAGGATTTACCCGGATTAAACAACCAATAATTCACCCAAAGACAAAAGTATTATCCGGAGTTCTTGAAAAAGAATGCTCTGGGATTATCAAAAAATTTTTCAGGCAAAAAAGATAAGTCTTTCACTGAAAAATACTTTTATCTTTTGTCTTATTAAAACAATAGTATTTGATTTACATCAAATTTATTTTATTAGCTTTGCCTCTTTAAAAAATTCTAATTAATAACTCAAAACATCATGATAAAAAAAACATTTTTAATTGTATCATTTTTATTTGCCGGTCTGTTACTAAGTGCAGACCAAATCCCGGATTTAATAAAAAATTCAGGCAATACAAAAGATTATCCCAATTCAAATTTATTAACAATTTTTGACAGCACAAAAGTTGATGTTCAGGAAAGCGGCTTAAGTTATATTTACACTCATCAACTATATAAAATCCTGACTCCCAAAGGAGCATTGAGCAAAAGTGTTATCAAGTATGGTTATGACCCGTTATCAGCTTATGCGGAAATTGAAAAAGTAATAATATACAGGGAAAACGGCGAAACCGAGGAATTGGACATCAGTAATGTTTTGGATTATCCTGCTCCTGCACGCTGGATTTACTGGGGCGCCAGAGAAAAAATGATTGAAGTCGGACGACTTGAGCCTGGTGATGCCGTTGAAGTTTTTCTATTCAAAAAAGGGTTTACTTATGCCCTTCTTCAAGGTGATGAGGACGAACGATACATCCCACCAATGAGAGGTCATTTTTACGATATTGTTCCTTTTTGGAGCAGCGAGCCAATCCTCACAAAAGTTTATCAGGTAAAAATTCCGAAAGATAAATTGGTTCAATACGAATTTTATAATGGTGAAGTGGAATCATCGGCTGTTCTAATTGATGATAAAATGGTTTATACTTTCACTAAAAAAGATATTATGCCGTTCAAGCGGGAACCTGGAATGGTTGCATATTCAGACGTTGCTCCGAAACTGCTTATGTCAACCAGCCCCGACTGGAAAGCTAAATCACTTTGGTTTTATGGTGTTAATGAAGATTTTGGAAGTTTTGAATCCACACCTGAAATTGATAAAAAAATTTCAGAGATTTTACTTGGTGCAGAAAATGAAATTGACTCTATTTCAAGACTGACACACTGGGCAGCAGATGAAATACGCTATTCGGGAATTTCAATGGGTGAGGGAGAGGGCTTTACACTTCATAGCGGAGAAATGAATTTTACCGATCGCTGCGGCGTATGTAAAGATAAAGCCGGTATGCTTATCACTCTGCTTCGTGCTGCCGGTTTTGAATCTTATCCTGCAATGACAATGGCCGGTTCAAGAATAGATTATATCCCTGCCGACCAGTTTAATCATTGTGTTACACTCGTAAAACTTTCAAATGGTGAATATAAACTGCTTGACCCTACATGGGTGCCTCTTTTACGTGAGCTTTGGTCAAGTGCAGAGCAACAGCAAAACTACCTGATGGGTGTTCCTGAAGGTGCCGACCTGAAAATTACTCCGCTTTCTGCCCCTGAAAATCATTATTTTAAAATAACCGGAAAATCAGAATTATTACCTGACGGCACTTTAAAAGGCAATCTTTCAATAACCGCCGAAGGACAATCAGACGCAGGAATACGAAGAATGTTCACGGGATATTATAAGTCGGAATGGGAAAATTCAATTGAAAAAGAAATATTAAAAATTTCACCTTTGGCAGAAATTGAAGAAATGGAATTCGGCGAACCATATAATTATATGGCTAACCCGATTTTGATAAAAATAAAATATAAAATTCCTGACTATGCTTTAGTTTCTGATGAAGAAATAATTTTCACCCCTATTGTTGCAGCTAATCTGTTTAAGAGAGGAATGTCACACCTATATTTCAATACAAATTTAGAAGAACGAAAATACAATTTCAGAGACAGGTGTTCACGTTTGGTTGAATTGAACGAAACAATTCTTGTTCCTGAAAATGCAGAAGCTGTCAGTTATCCTTCTTCAGAATTAATAGAAAATGAAATCACAAGTTTTGATGGTAGCATTGAACAGGATGGGAGAACAATTAAATTATCTGAAAAAATAAAATTAGGCAAACGAATATATGAACCGGAAGATTGGGAAATGTATAGAAAAGTTGTTGTTGCACAGAATAAATTTGCCGAACAACCAATAATATTAAAAATTAAATAAAAAAATTAATAAATTTAAAATCATGAAACATTTAATTTGGATTATAGCAATCATTTTTATTATTAATTCCGCTTTTGCTCAGGAAGAAAATGCTGATGCAGTATTTTTAAAAATCACAAAGGAATACAAATTAAACGAAGATGGCAGCACAGAATTTTCTTATTCGAAACAATTAAAACTACTCACATATTATTCTTTTCACCGGCTTTACGGCGAAACTTTTATTGTTTACAATCCTGATTTTCAGGAATTAAAGATTAATAAATCTTTCACAACCATGGCAGATGGAAAAGTTAATAAATCTCCTGATAATGCTTTTAATAAAGTTTTACCCAGCTTTGCTGCAAATATACCGGCATATAATAATCTCAGGGAAATGGATGTAACCCATACCGGTCTGGAAAGAAATGCTGTGATTAATCTTGACTATACAATTAAATATTCAAAAGAATTTTTACCTGCATTAATGGGCGATGATATTCTTGAGGAATCTTCTCCTGTAAAGGAAATGATCATAAAAGTTAAGATTCCCAAAAACTATGAATTACATTATAAAACTTTTAACATCAATTCTGTACCTGTAATAACTTCTGAAAATAACATGCAGGTTTTTACATGGACTTTTAAAAATTTACCGGCAAGCCCT
>JAUWKH010000173.1 GCA_030614305.1 Bacteroidota bacterium | reverse complement strand
GAACCACTAACAGGAATAAGTGTTGTATCAGCTTTGAACATTGCAACTAAAACGGTTGAATCCAAACTTGTTCCGTCAAGATATAGAATACCTGTATTATCCGGATCAAGCCATGGTTGTAATCTTATGGAATCTGTTGAGCCGTTTGATAGCCAATGATAAGAAAATTTACCGTAATAATCGGGTCCATATAAATTGATACAAGAAGCTTTTCCACCGGTAAGTGTTCCGACAATTCTTCCTTCAGAATCAAATATCGGAGAGCCGGATGAACCGCCTTCGGTAACACCATGCCCGTTTTCGGTAGCTGCCCAAACAACTTTCCAGAACATTGCATCAGGCACAATAGAAGTTCCATCATAAGTAGTTGAAACCAATGGTTCGTTATAAGTTGAGATTTTCTTTATATCACCTGCCGGATGATGTATTCCTGTTCCGCTGCTGCTTGCAGCATTTACCCTGTTCCAACCATTAAAATACGGATTGTAACTTTCAGGAACAGCGTTATTTAAACGCAAAAGCTTAAAATCAGAGCCAAGACTTATGTTATACGCAGTTTTTGCTATTAATCTTGCACCAACCATTGAATAAATAGGAGGTTCTTCAGATGGATCAGGACAATTCGCGGATTCGTAATTAAAATAAAATAACCACTGGTTAAAATCAGAAGTACTGGCATAAGGACCACAATGATTTGCTGTTAAAAAATAAGGTAAAAAATCCTGCCTGACATTGTTTACCAATGAACCCGTACACCAGCTTAAGCTTGCACCGTCTTTTAATAATATTCTGCAAACTCCTCGTTTTTGGTCTTGCCAGTTATCACCTTCAGGGCAATTAACATTTACTTCACAAGGACCGGCATCACCAAAACCTTTGCCTTTGTCAACAAGCACAGGATTAACAGAACGGTAAGCATAAGCAATTTCAGAAATATTTATAAACGGTTTTTCTTTATTTTTTTTTGGTTCAAAATATTCTAAAATTACTACATCTCCTTTTATTAATTCGGTTGCAAAAATTCCGGTCTCATGATTGTTAAATGAAGTAAAAGCACCAATTACCTGTGTTCCGTCTTCATTGTATAAAAACAGTTTTGAACCTTTTGGTAAATAAAATTTATCGTAATAAACTCCAAGTGCAAGAGCATCTTTACATTTGATTTTAAGCCGCCAAATCCTGCCACCTTCCTTTAACTTTGTCCATGTTCCTGAGTTATTAATATTTATATCAACATCTATAGTGACAGCAATCCGGTAAGGATTAAATTTATCTTCATTAAGTTTATCTTCCTCTAAAATACTTTTCATATCAGGTTTGGCAAGATTTATTTCCTGATAATTCTCTGATAATAATACCTGATTAAAACCCGGAGGAAAACCACCCTGACTTATCTGAGCAAATAATTGATAATTTATATGTGTCAAAATTCCAATTATGACAAAGAAGAAAATTTGATTTAACTTCATATTTATAAAATTATATTTTGAACAAAGATAAAATTTATTCAAACAAAAAATACATTCAGCTCGTGATCGTTTATATCATAAATCCGCAAGAGTTTTATTAAGCCACTAATTCACAAATAAAAACGAATAATAATTCACCTGAATTTATGAAAATAATTCGTGCTAAATTCGTGCACCTGTCTATCGCCAGGCAGGTTCGTGGCAGTTTTGATTTTAATTGCGGATTTAAGCTTGTAATGAGTTAAACTAATGCTGAATAGAAATGCAAAAACTTTAAAGGTCTATTCAGCACGCATAACTACTTCCAAACTCTTAGGAGTTTGTGCGTATGTATAAACAGCTTTACTTCGCAAACCTGTTAAGAATTAGTATAAAAATATTTTAGTTGCCGATTTGCGAAATATATTAAATGTTTTATTTAAGCCTAATAAAATTTTCGTATTTTTGTTTTTATATAAACAATTAATTAAAATGTATAATATTATGAAAAACCTGATTACAACTCTTCTTTTATCAATTGCCCTTGTTTCAAATGCTCAATTAAGCTGGGATATTATTTATAATAATTACTTAGACGAATCTTTTTTTGATTTAAGTTATATAAACGAACAAAATGCTTGGGCAGTAGGATCGAATGGGCATATTCTACATTCAGATAATGGTGGTATTGACTGGGATATTCAATTTCAAAATTCAGATGCATGGTTTTACGGTTGTTTTTTTCTTAACGATCAGCAAGGATGGGTCGTAGGTTGGAATGAGGTATATTACACTTATGACGGAGGACAAACATGGGATTCTCAGAATTTACCAAATCCATTGGGTCTTGGGGCAAACGAAGTTTTTTTTATTAATCAGGATACAGGTTGGATTGTTGGAGATTATCAAACAATTTATGTTACTTATAATGGAGGGGAAGAATGGTTAGTGCAAAACCATTACGTTTTAGCTAATCATAAGTGTTTTCAGGATGTTTATTTTTATGATGCTTTACATGGAATGGCAGTTGGTGGTGGTCTTACAAGTAGTTTAAGTATTGTAATGAAAACAGATGATGGAGGTGTAAACTGGGAAGAAATTTCTATTCCGGGAAATAGTGACCTTGTTAATGTTTTTTATACAGAAGATGGTTATTGGTGGATTAGCGATGAAGACAGTAAATTATATAAGTCAAACGATTGTGGTATGAACTGGGAAATAATTTCTATCGAATACGGCTACTTACAAAAACTCCATTTTTTTAATAATGATACAGCAATTTTGTTAGATAACTCAGGTAAAATTTGTATTACGAATGATGCATGGAATACATGGGATGTAACTAACAATTACTACGGATTATCACTAAATGCAATGGATTTTTGTGATGAAATGAATGGTATTGCTATTGGATGGGAAACCGAAACAATAAAAACCAATAATGGCGGATATAACTGGGAAAAGGTAAGCAATGATTTCATAAAAATAGCATTTTTTGATGTTTCAAACGGATGGATGATAAACGGTTATCCCAATAAAAACCTGCTGCATACAAATGATGGTGGTACTTCATGGAATTTTGTTGAAACACCCAATACCGGTGAAATTTGGAAATTATGTTTCCCAACCGAAGAAGTTGGTTATGCTTTTTGTGATGAAAATGAAATGATGAAAACAAATGATTCAGGGAATAGTTGGAATGTTATTTATGTACCTGATTCAATTAAAGGTGGTGTTTATTTCATAAATCAGGACACAGGTTTTATGTGTTCAAATAATGGGTATTTCTCGAAAACTTTTGATGGAGGACAAACATGGAATAGTATTAAAGTTAATGACTCAATAAACTTGCGAAGTTTATTTTTTCTAAATTCAAATGAAGGATGGGTAACAGGAAATTTTGGATTTTATGCCCATACTTTTGATGGAGGACAGACATGGGAAACCGGTTTCCTTGATTCATATATGCCTTCTGATGTTTACTTTATTGACAGTCTCAAAGGATTTATTACTACATATCAGGGATTTTTATATAAAACAACAGATGGTGGAATTAATTGGGATAAAATTTCAGGTTTTGAAAGCAGTTTATTAAAAATAGTATTTACCGACAGCATTAATGGCTGGATTATAAATAACATAAATAAAATATATCATACACCTGACGGAGGAAAATCATGGGAAACTGAATATACATTTGAAAACTATGGAATATCAGATATCTTTTTTCTCGACGATAAAAACGGCTGGGTATGTAAGTCAAATGGAGTTATTGCAAAATATTCAGAAACAACAAATATTGAAGAAACAAATCCAAATTCTGAAATCTCTATCTATCCAAATCCGGTAAGTGATAAACTTTTCCTGAATCCGGATAAAAAAATTAAATTTCCTTTGGTTTGCCAGATTTATTCAATAAATGGTAGATTATTAAGAAACAAAATTTTCAGGTATAGAAATGCAACTTTATCAATAAATGTTTCACACTTTTCAAAAGGTTTATACATTTTAAAATTTTCCGGTAAAGAAATGACGTTCGAAACTAAATTCATAAAGAACTAATTGTTTTGATTTTTATTTGTCGTTATAAACGACTTATTACAAGGCACTCGTTACAATTGTCAGGCTATCCGGCGGGAACGAGAACCAGTTGGGTTATGTAGCAGGCAAGGATTAATGATTTATGGTTTTTTGGTAATCAATTCTAGCTTGTCAATGATCTCAAAATGTTTGGAGTTTAAAGTCGCTAATTTCAAATTATATGTTTTGGCTGTGGCAGCTATCATTAAATCCGGTATATCAATCCGTTTTCTTTTCTTCTTTAGTTCTCTTTAAATTGATTATATTGTTCGTCAGACATTACAGGTCCGGAAAGTAAAAATTTCTGAAATTCGGAAATATCTGATTTTGCTTTTTTAGCAATTATATTATCATTCAAGGCAGACTTTATTTTTTCTATTTGATTTACCGGCAACTGTTTGATAGTATTTATTAATTGCTCAATTCTTATGTCCACTGTAAATTGCATAATGCTTAAATATTTATTGCAAATATACATATTTTTAAATCTCAATCCAATTTATGAAATAAAATAAATTTTAATGTCTAAAAATTTAATTTCTTGCAAGTGCCATTTATAAACTTTTATTTTTATTAGGTTGTAACGAGTG
>JAUWKH010000383.1 GCA_030614305.1 Bacteroidota bacterium | reverse complement strand
GGTGATATAACAAAATTAAAAGTTGACGCAATTGTTAATGCAGCAAACAAAACACTTTTAGGTGGTGGTGGTGTTGACGGTGCAATCCACAGGACTGCAGGACCTGAATTAAAAGAAGAATGCAGAAAACTTAACGGCTGTAATACAGGACAAGCAAAAATAACCAAAGGATATAATTTGCCCGCTAAATATGTAATTCATACGGTAGGACCCGTTTGGAACAGCGGTTTGGAAAATGAAGAATTACAACTTGCAAATTGTTACATTAACAGCCTGAAGCTCGCTAAAGAATATAATTGTAAATCAATTGCTTTTCCGAATATCAGCACAGGTGTTTACAGGTATCCAAAAGAACTTGCTGCTGATATTGCAGTCAAAGAAGTAAAATTATTCCTTAAAAACAATACATCAATTGAAAAAGTTGTTTTTGTTTGCTTTGATGAGGAAAATTATGAAATATTTAAAAAGAAATGTAATTTTCAAGACTCAAACAAACATTCGTTCCGAATTTAATTCCTGAATTAATTATTTTATCCCATTGTTTTGCTTCAATACAATTAATATCTTCTTTTTTAATATTATTTTTCAGAATTGAAAAGATAATCCCTGCATTAAAATTATCGCCTGCACCAATAGTAGATACCGGAGATATTTTGGGTACTGCATACTGTTTTGAATAATCTGATGTTTGCAAATTTACTCCACTTGCGCCGGCTGTACAGATTAAGTTTCTGCAATTATTACTTGTAATTAATTTATAAGCATCATCAGGATTGGAAACATCAAAGATTACATTAAAATCTTCATCAGAAGCCCGTACAATATCGGCAAATGAAATATTCTCATAAACAAAATCAAGATATTCAGGTAATTCTTTTTTATGCGGTTCCCTGATATTGGGGTCATAAATTATTATGGCACCATTTTCTTTTGCTGCTGAAATAAACTCAATTAAGGGACGCCGTACTTCGCTGGTAATAGAATAAAACGAACCGAATAGAACTATATCATCTTTATTGATTTCAGGAAATTTGATATTTAATCTTGTGTCCGGATAAAATTTATAAAATGAATATTCGGCATTTTTATTTTCATCAAGGAAAGCAAGTGATATTGCTGATTTTCCATTATTATACCTGTAAACATATTCGGTTGAGACCTTATTAGTTATGAGAAATTTATCAGTAACACATCCAACAGTATCATTTGCAAATTCACTAATAAAGTAAACGGGAATATTTAATCTGCCAAGCGAGATTGCCGTGTTAAGCATGGCACCGCCGGGATTTACCGATATTGGTTCAAAATTTCGAAAAATAATGTCATAAACGGTTTCACCTATAGTATATACTTTTCTCATAAAAGAAATAAATAGAGCGGAAAACGGGGCTCGAACCCGCGACCCTCAGCTTGGGAAGCTGATGCTCTACCACTGAGCTACTTCCGCAGATCTAATTTTTTGCAAATTTACGAAACAATAGTATTTTATTCAACTTTAATATTTCATTTGTTAAGGTTGCTAACCTTTTTTTAGGTTAGTAACCTTTGTCTGCTTAAAAAGTATATCAGGGTTACCAACCTAAAAAAAGGTTGGCAACCCAATTTAGGTTAGTAACCTTTGTTTAATTAAAAGGCATATCAGGGTTACCAACCTAAAAAAAGGTTGGCAACCCAATTACGTTTATTACAACTATTCAACAAGACAAAAAAAATTTAAATACTCTTTATAATATAATAATTTTTATATTTGTTGAATTATTACAGAAAATAAGTAAAGACAATAATATGAAGCAGAATTTATCTAAAATAATAGAGCTT
>JAUWKH010000112.1 GCA_030614305.1 Bacteroidota bacterium | reverse complement strand
TGCTAAACCAAAATTAAGTGATGAAATCGTTGCAGTAATAAAATGGGTTGATGGTACTATTATTGATGCCGTTAGAAAAGTTGAAGTAGAATAAAACAGATAAGAAGAAAGATAATTGGAATTTGGAGATTTGTTGAAGTAGATAGAAATAAATAGATATTTGAAATTTGGAAATGGAATGTTTGTGTATTATACATTATCATTCTGAATGAAGTTCCTGTGTTGGGTAAAATCCGTTGATTATCTGACGTGTAAATCCGTCAGTTGCATAAGCCATGACTATCTTCAACTGTTTTAATCCATGACCTGAGTTCCGATCACCATCGAAACAATTAAAGGATCCCCCACCTTACTGAACAATGATTAGCAGCAAAGTTTATCTAACCTGATTAATTCACAAATTATTATTAAATTCAAAAAAAAATATTATATTTGATGAAATAAAATAATCAAATATAACTCTATCAGCTTTGCCAACACGGAATATACTTGTAAAATATTGGGGATTTTCATCATTCCGTCCGATGCAGGAAGAAATAATAAATTCAGTTTTGGAAGGAAATGATACTTTAGCATTGTTGCCTACAGGCGGAGGCAAATCTATTTGCTTTCAAGTGCCTGTAATGGTGTCGGAAGGAATTTGTATTGTAATCACACCCCTGATTGCTTTAATGAAAGATCAGGTTGAAAATCTTAAAAGTAGAGGTATTAAAGCAGTAGCAATATATTCCGGCATGCATAGAAACGAGATTGATATTGCTTTTAACAATTGTGTTTATGGTGATGTAAAATTTTTATATATCTCACCCGAGCGTCTTGGAACTCAAAACCTGAGAGAGAATATAAAAAAAATGAACGTTAATCTTTTGGCAGTTGATGAAGCTCATTGTATCTCGCAATGGGGCTATGATTTTAGACCTCCATATCTGAAGATTGCTGAAATCAGACAAATAATACCTAATGTTCCTGTTTTAGCATTAACTGCTACTGCCACTCCTGAAGTTGTTAAGGATATACAGGCAAAACTTGAATTTAAGCAGGAAAATGTTTTTCAAAAAAGTTTTGAACGTAAGAACCTTACTTATGTTGTAATAAAGGAAGAGGACAAACTAAACAGACTGTTGAAAATTGCAAGTAAGATAAAAGGTACGGGAATTATTTATGTAAGGAATAGAAGAAAAACGCGTGAAATATCAGACTTTTTAAATAAAAATAAAATAAGAGCCGACTATTATCATGCAGGTTTGGAACAAAAAATTCGTGATAAAAAGCAAAATGCATGGATGAAAGGTGATAGCAGGATAATTGTGTCAACCAATGCTTTTGGTATGGGTATTGACAAGTCAAATGTTCGTTTTGTTATTCATCTGGATTTGCCTGATTGTATTGAAGCTTATTTTCAGGAAGCAGGCCGTGCCGGAAGAGATGAAAAACAATCTTATGCAATCCTGTTATATGAACAAGCTGATATTATAAATGCAAAAAATAATCTTTTAACTGCATACCCTGATATCGATAAAATCAAATCAATTTATCAGGCACTGGGAAATTATTTTCAATTAGCTGTTGGTAGTGGTAAGGATGTTTCTTTTGATTTTGAGATCAACGATTTCAGTAATAATTACAAATTTCCTCCATTAATAGTTTACAATGCACTGAAATTTCTTGAAAAAGAAGGTTATATTTTACTAAATGAAACAGTTAATTCTCCTTCACGTATTCATTTTATTGTAAATAAAGAAGATTTATACAGATTTCAGGTTGAGAATTTATATTATGATAATTTTATTAAACTTATTTTGCGGTCATATAGTGGTGTTTTTAGCGATTTTGTAAAAATAAGCGAGACTGAGATTGCTAACAGATCAGGGATGAAATCAGAAAATGTTTTTAAATTTCTTAAAAAACTTCATCAATTGAATATACTTACATACATTCCGCGAAAAAACAAACCACAATTATTATATACAAGAGAAAGAATAGATAAAAAAGATCTGCTAATTTCAAAGGAAAATTATAAAGACCGAAAAAATGCTGCAAAAAAACGTCTTCAGGCAGTAATTGATTATGTGTCTTCAATAAATAAATGTCGTAGCCAGTTGCTGCTTGCTTATTTTGGTGAAACAGGTTCAAAACGTTGCGGTAAATGTGATGTTTGTCTTAAACGAAACAAAATAGAAATCAATGAGCTTGAATTTAATATTATCCTTGAGAAAATTAAGCCGATACTAAAAGATAAGCCGGTATCTGTGACAGAAATAGTTGATACGGTTAAAGGTGTTAATGAGGATAAAGTAATAAAAGTTATACAATGGCTGAAGGATAATGATAAATTGGATGTTGTGGAAGGAAATAAACTATACTGGAAAAGACAATATAGAATCAGATTTTAGTTTTATTTTTACAGAAATATTTATAAACATAAAAATATAAAGTCATGAAAAGAGGATTTTTTAAAATTTTAACTTTTATTTTTTTAATTGTTTTAATTAACCAGGCAATCGGACAATCTGAGAAAGTATTTGTTGGCTTATCAGTAGGTCCGTGTATTACATTAAGTTATTATAAATCAACAGATTTATCTAAAGAAGAATCCGGATTTGCAAAAGTTGGATTCAATTTTAATATTTCTGTTGCTTATAGATTAAGTCGTAACTTTAGTTTGGCTGCATTGGTAACAGGTTCAACGAATTCTATAAACAGATCCGCTTTACAGAATGAAATAACTGATATAAACAAGGAAGATTTACCTAATACTTCGTGGTCGGTTGAAGCAGGTACCTGGGGTATTGGCGGAATACTCATAGGAGGCTTGGCTACACTTCCTCTTTCCGATAGATTTTTTCTTGATTTCCGGGCTTTATGTGGAATTTATACTGCTTATTCTCCTGAATATACATTATATGCAAATACTATTGTTCAGGGTTCACCTGTTACTTATACTTTTGAACGCGAAAAATATCACGGAACATCGTTTGCTTATAATTTCGGAACAGGATTCAAATATAAAATGGGTAATAAATATTTAATCTTTAATGTTGATTATACGGCGTCAAAACCAAAGTTCAAAAATGTTAAAATTCATAATATTGATGGTACTATTGATACCCAAACTTTTAAACAAGATATTAATTCCCTGAATGTTACTATTGGGATGGGTTATTATCTTTAAACAAAAGAGGCTGCCCCTTTTGAGACAGCCTCTTTTATAAACTTTTGAAAAAAATTATTTTACTGTTTTTTGTAATGAGGCACCTGGTTTAAATTTAACAACTTTTTTAGCTGCAATATTAATTTCTTTACCTGTTTGTGGGTTTCTTCCTTTTCTGGCAGCTCTTTTAGCTACACCGAAAGAACCAAAGCCAACCAATGCTACTCTTTCACCTTTGTTAAGTGCTTTTGAGGTTGCACCAATGAATGCATCTAATGCTCTTTTGGCATCAGCTTTTGTTAATTTTGCGTCTGAAGCCATTGCTTCAATTAATTCTGCTTTGTTCATTTTTTTATGTTTTAATTAATAATTATAATAAAGAAGATATGCAAATATAAGCTATTTCAATAAAAAAACAAGAAGATTCTTCTAAAACCATTGAAAATGTTAATAAAACAAGTGTTTTGTTAATAACTCATCGCATAAATGACCGTTATAGCAAGTGTTTTAGCTGATTTCGGGCTATTTTAAGTTCACTTTCCATTTTTCATTAATACTAAAACCTCTAAGAAAATCTGCAATTTTTATTCTTTTCTTGCCTGCTAACTGTAGTTCTTTTATAAGTATTATTCCATCTCTTATAGCAATATTTAATTTTGTTTTTCCATCTGTAATAATTGTACCCGGTTTAAATGAATGTGAGATATTTTCATAGGATACAGAGAAGATTTTTATTGAAAACATTTTGTTTTCAGGTGAGATCAGTTCTGTAAAAGCAGCAGGGTAGGGGCTTAACCCACGAATAAGATTATAAATTTCCGATGTATTTTTCAGCCAGTTTATTTTGCATATTTCTTTTGTTAGTTTTGGGGCTGTTTTTAATTTTGTTTTAGAGTTGATAAAAGATATTTGGTCTGTTGTTGTGATTTTGTTTTCCTCAATTGCCTTAACGGTTTTTAACACGAGTTTTGCCCCGAGAATTTTTAATTTATCATGAAGTTCACCAAAATTTTCATCAGGCAGGATATTTGTTTTTTTAGAAAAAATAATTTTCCCCGTATCAATTTTATGTTCAAGAAAAAAAGTGCTTACACCGGTTTCAGCTTCACCATTGATAATAGCCCGGTTAATAGGAGCAGCTCCTCTGTATTGTGGTAATAATGATGCATGAAGATTAAATGTGCCTAATTCCGGCATTTTCCAAACAGCTTCAGGCAGCATCCTGAAAGCAACTACTATTTGAAGATTAGCTTTAAGTGATCTTATTTGTTTTAAAAATTCCGGATCCTTTAAATTAACAGCTTGTAAAAGCTTTAAATTATGTTCAATGCAGTATTTTTTTACAGCTGATTGTTGTAATTTTTTTCCTCTGCCGGCAGGTTTGTCAGGAGTTGTAATTACAGCAACAATGTTATAACCGTTTTTTAATAATATATCTAAAGAGGAAACGGCAAATTCAGGAGTGCCTAAAAAAATTATTCTAAGTTCTTTTGTCATTTTGAAATTTTAGATAAAAATAAAAAAAATACCTGATCAATCAATCTGGACCAGGCATTAATTTATTTATTCGGTTTATAATAGTCTCAAAATGTTGTGTACTGCTCTTCATTCTTCAATCTATCTCTTTTGAATATCCAACAAGGAACACAGATTTTTGATTTTATTTTCCAGTATTCTTTCGGAATGTTTTTCTACTTCTTAAATCAAAAATCGTTAATCCTTAGCTGCTAAACTTTTAGCACGGGCAATGTATTTGTCAATCTCTCTGGCTTCGTAACTTTGATAAAATTCTTTTTTAATTTTTTCATAAATTTTTAATGCTTTGTTGTACTCGCCAAGTTCTTCGTAAGTCCATGCTGCTTTCATTAAAAATACAGGGGCTGTGAATTCATTGTTGCTTTTTCCTGCGGCTTTCAAATAGTAAGTTAATGATTTTTCAGGATCACCGAGTTCCATATAGGCATCACCAATTGCGGCTGAAGCCATAGGTCCTATGATTTGATCAGAACTGCTGAAATTTTTTAAATAATCAATTGCTTCTTCAAACTCGCCATTTTTTAAAAAACAAATCCCAGCATAATAATTTGCAAGATTTCCGGTTTTAGTACTACTGTATTCGTCAATAATGTCAAGGAATCCCAGATAATTGCCATCACCGTATAATGCCCTGTTTAAAGAGTCTTGCTCAAAATACATTTCAGCCATGAATACTTGGGATTGTGCTTCCTTTTCAAGAGGTGCAAGATAAAATTTCTTGTATCCAAAATATCCTAAAATTAAAACCACAATTATTCCAACAATTATAGTTAATATTTTCTGGTTTTTTTCGATAAATTGTTCGGTTTTACCCAATACTTCTTCAACAGCTACAATTTTATCTTCTGTTTTATCTTTCTTTTTTGCCATAGTTTTATATTTTTGTGGTGCAAAAGTAAATTATTTTATTAAGATATTAAATTTTGTTTGAAAAAAATTATTTCTATTTTTACAAAAAATTTAAAATATGGGAAAAGGTGACAAAAAAACAAAAAGAGGAAAAATCGTTATAGGTACTTATGGAGTTAGAAGGCAAAAAAAGAAAAAAAAGAATGTATTTGTACCTAAAAAAGTAGTTGAATTGAAAGAAAAAGCTGAGGAACTAAAACAAGAAGCTTATCCTCAAAAATCAGTTCATAAAAAGACTGTAGAAGAATTAAAATCAAAACCTAAAACTACTGCAAAAAAAACGATTTCCAAAAAAGCAGAAGAAACTGTAATAGTTCAGGAACCAAAAGTAGAAACCAAAGCAGAAGCTAAAGCAGAAACAAAACCAAAAACCGCTGAAAAGAAAACTACAACAAAAAAGACCGAAACAAAAGTTAAAGCT
>JAUWKH010000030.1 GCA_030614305.1 Bacteroidota bacterium | reverse complement strand
GAAAAAGTAGCATCCTCAAAAAACTCTATTCCATACAGGTCAAAATTCCCTGTTAAATCAGACTCATAAATTAAAAAATACCTGCAATTTGAATATTCTGTTTTATACAATTGAGGATTCCTGAATTCAAAAATCCCATCACCTACTGCAAGCTGTTCATCAGCCATAGAAGTAATATTGCGCATATATATCTGTTTTGGCGAATCTTCATTCCATTTTTTTTCATAAAACACAAAAACACCTCCGCTAGAATAATCATCAGTAATTATAATATTGGGATTTGTATTAAAGCTCACAGAATCAGTAAGAGCCACAGGGTCTGTCCACTCATCAAATTGTGCATTTAAAAAAACCGGAAATAATAAAAAGACGATAAAAACTATAATTTTTTTCATAGCTTATTGTTTTAATATTTATTCTATCATATTCTTTATGAGTTCCGAACCATACTATAAATACAATTTTTAATTTATATTCAATATCAACAATTAAACGATATTCATCAAAGTCTGCTTTCTGTCTGGACCAACGGAAACAATCTTTATAGGAACATCCACTTGATTTTCAATAAATTTTATATAATTAATAAGTTCGGGAGGGGCTTCGCTGATTGAAGTTAATTTGTCAATTTCGGTGTTCCATCCTTCTAAACTTGTGTAAACAGGTGTTATGTCATCAGAAGAATTATCATAAGGAATATAATCAATTTCCCGGTTTTTATATTTATATTTAGTACAGATTTTAATTTCGTCAAACTGGCTTAATACATCGGCTTTCATCATCATCAAGCTGTCAATTCCGTTAAGCATTATTGAATATTTCAAAGCCGGGATATCCAACCAGCCGCAACGTCTCGGGCGTCCGGTTGTAGAGCCGAATTCATTACCTGATATTCTAAGGATTTCTCCGGTATTATTTTCTAATTCGGTTGGAAACGGACCACTTCCCACTCGTGTACAGTATGCTTTGAAAATGCCGAATACTTTTCCGATCTTATCAGGTGCTATGCCCAGTCCCGAACAAACTCCCGCTGTAATTGTATTGGAGGAAGTAACAAATGGGTAAGAGCCAAAATCAATATCAAGCAATGTACCCTGGGCACCTTCGGCTAAAATTGCTTTACCGCTTTGAATGCTTTGGTTAATAAAATACTCGCTGTCAATTTGTTCTATTTGTTTAATCGTTTCAAGAGTTTGTAACCATTTTTCTTCATATTCCTCATACGGTAAACCGTCAATTAAATAATCCTTGTAATTAAACTTGTGTAGATTTATTATCCTGAAATGCTTTTTTTTGAGATTTTCAAATTTTTCAGAAAAATCAATATTACTAATATCTCCTATACGAAGGCCGTTTCTTGAAACTTTATCAGTATAAGCAGGTCCTATTCCTTTTAAGGTTGAACCTATTTTTAACTTACCTTTATCTGTTTCATAAGTTGCATCAAGTAGTCTGTGTGTTGGCACAATCAAATGAGTTTTTTTTGAAATCAACAAACTGGCAAAGACATCAATATTACTATCTTCTAATTTTTCGATTTCCTTACTCAAAATGTAAGGGTCAACAATTACACCGTTCCCGATAATATTTAGTGTATTTTTATTAAAAATTCCTGAAGGGATAGTATGCAAAATAAACTTTTTACCATCAAACTCAATAGTATGTCCGGCATTGGGTCCTCCCTGAAAACGGGCAACAATATCATATTCGGGTGTTAAAACATCTACAATTTTCCCTTTGCCTTCATCACCCCACTGAAGTCCTAATAAAACATCAACTTTCATTATGTATAAATTTTTTTAAAATATTTTATTTATTAATATATTGTATGATCTGGTAACATATATTCGCAAATCCATTTTCAATATTCCGTCATTCCATTATTCCTTTTTTAAAATGTCATCTTTTAATTTTCCGTAAAAAGTTAAAGAATGATGACTAATCTCAACATTAAATAATTTCTCAACCGAAGCCTGAATTTCCTGTATTCTCGGGTCGCAAAATTCCATGACTTCTCCATTGTTCATTTCAATAAAATGATCATGCTGTTTAAACCTGAACGAGCGTTCAAATTGGGCACAATTATTACCAAATTGATGTTTGATAACCAAATTGCAATTAAGCAATAACTCAATTGTATTGTATAATGTAGCTCTGCTAACCCTGTATTTGTTATTTTTCATCCTGATATACAATGTTTCAATATCAAAATGCCCGTCAGTATTATAAATCTCTTTTAAGATCGTATATCTTTCCGGAGTTTTTCTGTGACCTCTTTTTTCTAAATATTCAGTAAATATTTTTGTAGCAGCATCTATGGTTTCGTTATTTGCACCTTTCATCTTGATAAAATATTAGTTTTCTTATTATTTATTATTTCAGCATAAAGATAAAGAAAATTTCTTTATTATTATTTGGTATAAATAAAAATAGTTAATAAATATTTTTATAAAAAAGCTTAGCATATTAATAATCAAGGGCTTAATATGTTAATCGGAAATTATATTGGTGATTCAGATACACGGCTTAACCGGATAATCTTTTTTATTTGCTTGTTTTCTTTAAGTTTATTAATTAATTCATTCAGGTTTTGTGTATCATGGACGTATATCATCAGGGTTGCTTCAATATAACCTTCCGAACTTTCTAAGTGTAATGAGCGTATATTTAATTTTAACTGAAATGAAACAATATTTGTTATAGTGCTAATAAAGCCAATACTATCAATTGCTGTGATTTTAATTCCGGCTAAAAATGCAATTTTATCTTTTTTCCTCCATTTTGCTTTAATAATTTGGTTTGCATAGCGCGACATAAATTGTATTGCCTTCGGGCAGTTAGTCCTGTGAATCCGAATAGGTTCATTTAATGATATTAGTCCGATAATATCATCCCCGGGTATTGGATTACAACAAGATGAAATAATATAATCCAATTTGCTAATATTCCCTTCCAATAGTATAGATTTCGGTTTGTTTTTAATTTTTTCCAATATTGTTTCTGACAAGGATTCTGCTTTTTGAATTTTAGGTTTTGTAAAGGGAAGTTTTATATATTGTAACCAACTACTTAATTCAGGGTTTTGCAAACTGTTTTTTACTTCTTTGTATCCAATATTGCCTATTGCAATAAAATAAAACAGATCAATTGAACTTGGTAAATTAACATTTTCCTGCAGTTTACTGATATTATGTTTTATGAATTCAATATTAAGTTGATTAAAAATCTTTTCAAGTTTTTTTTCACCTTCTTTTTTAAAGGTTTTTCTATTTTTTTTGATGGCTTCTTTTATCCGTGATTTGGCACGGGCGGTTACAACAAAACTAAACCAATTTTCTTTTGGTGTTTGGGTTTTAGACGTGATTATTTCAACCTGATCACTATTTTTTAATTTATGATGTAGCGGAACCAATTTATGATTTACTTTTGCAGCTATACTATTGTTACCGATTTGTGTATGAATACTATATGCAAAATCAAGTGCTGTTGAGCCGTTTGGCAAACTTTTTAATTCACCTCTGGGAGTAAAAATATAAATCTCATCTGAAAACAGGTTCATTTTAAAGTCACTCAGAAAATCAAGAGCATTTTCTTCGTCACTCCTGAGCAGTTCTGTGATATTTTTCATCCATTCGTCCAAGCCACTTTCCCTGTTTTGAGATGATTTAAATTTCCAGTGGGCTGCATAGCCTCTTTCAGCAATTTCATTCATACGGGTTGTCATGATTTGTACTTCAACCCATTTACCTGTCTGGCTCATAACTGTAGTATGAAGAGCCTCATATCCGTTGGCTTGAGGAAGGGATATCCAGTCACGTAATTTTTTGGGATTAGGGCGAAAATGATCGGATATGATTGAATAAACTTTCCAGCAATCAATTTTTTCAGATTCAATTGGTGTGTCAATAATTATTCTAACTGCAAAAATGTTAAATATTTCTTCAAAAAGAATTTCTTTTTTCTTCATTTTTTCCCAGATAGAATATATTGAGCTGTAATGTGGTTCAATCCGGTATTTAATGCCTTGTTTAATAAAATCTTTTATAAGTGGATAAGTAAATTTATTTATAAACCTTGTACGTTGTTTTGAAGTTTCTTTAATTTTTTTTGAGATTGCAGAATAAATATCAGGTTCTGTATATTTTAATGAAAGGTCTTCGAGTTCACTTTTAATGGCATCCAATCCAAGTCTGTTAGCTAAAGGGGCAAATAAATATAAGGTTTCAGAAGCAATTTTCAGTTGTTTCTCCTTAGGCATAATGTCGGATGTTCTCATATTGTGGAGGCGGTCGGCTAATTTTATCAAGATTACCCGTGTATCTTCCGACATTGTATGCAACATTTTTTTAAAATTCTCAGCTTGCATTGAAGGAGTTGAATAATCAGATATTTCCTCAATTTTAGTAAGTCCGTCAATAATTTTTGCTACTTCTTCACCAAAAGAATTCTTTATATCCGATAAAGTATAATCAGTATCCTCAACTACATCATGAAGTAAAGCACAAATTATGGAGGTGATTCCTAATCCGATTTCTCCGGCAGCAATTCGGGCAACATCAAGAGGGTGGTAAATATACGGTTCACCCGTTTTCCGGCGCATATCCTTATGAGCTTCAACAGCCATGTTAAATGCTTTGCGTATCAATTGCCTGCTTTTAGGAGTTTTTTGAACTTGTAAAGCCCTTAACAAATTCCTGTATCGCTTTATAATTTCTTTTTTTTCTATTTCAGGATCAGGAATATACATATATTCTTTATAATAAATAAATTAAAAAACATTGGTATTTATTAAGATTAGAATTAACAAAATTAAATAAAATCAAGTAATAAAAAATATATAAAATGATATTATTTAAAATAATCTGTAATAATAATCAAGAATTTTTGTAATTTTGGTATAAATTTTGAAACATTCAAAAGAATGAAAAAAATATTATTATCAGTAATATTATTTTTTACAATCCCTCTTGCTTTTGCAACACACCAAAGGGCAGCAGAAATTACTTACAAACACATAAATAATCTTACCTATGAAGTAAGAATTATTACTTATACAAGAGATAATATTGCAAATGATCAACGTGATTATTTACTAATTAAGTGGGGTGATGGTTCAACTAAAGAAATACCAAGGATTATAAAAGACATAAACGGTGATATGGTTTATAATGAATATTTAGGCACTCACACATATTCAGCTCCCGGAACTTTTATGCTTTCAATGGAGGACCCAAACAGAAATTATGGAGTGGTAAATATTCCTAATTCAATAAATGTCCCAATATATGTTGAAACCGAACTTGTGATAAATCCATTTCTCGGATATAATAGTTCTGTTGTTTTGTTAAATCAGCCTATTGATAATGGTTGTGTTAATAAAGTGTTTGTGCATAATCCCGGTGCATACGATATTGATGGCGATAGTCTCTCATACAAGCTTGTTGAATGCCGCGGTGCTGAAGGATTAGTGATACCGGGTTATACACTTCCTGCTGCTTCACATTCTTTTACTTTAAACCCCCGAACAGGTGATGTTATCTGGGATAGTCCAATTAGTCAGGGTGAGTTTAATATTGCTTTTTTAATAGAAGAGTGGAGAAACGGAGTGAGGATAGGGTATGTAACACGTGATATGCAAATACAAATCGTCACTTGTAGTCATGACCCACCTATTATTGAATGTATTTCAGACACCTGTGTTGAAGCCGAAAGCACACTGGAATTTGATGTTGTGGCTATTGATCCTGATGGAAATTATGTAGAACTCACTGCATCCGGAGGGCCCTTTGAGCAAAGTCAAAGTCCGGCATCAATTTCTCCTGACCAAAATCCTGCACCTGATACGGCTGATATTATATTTACATGGAATACTGTTTGCAATCATGTTCAAAAATATCCTTATACAGTTACTTTTAAAGCTGAAGATACAGACACGGTAAATCTTGTAAGCTTTAAAACTGTTAATATTATAGTTGTTGGTCCTTCACCAAAAAACCTGTTAGCAGAGGCTTTGGGAAATAAAATACATTTATCGTGGAACAAAAGTGAATGTAAAAATGCCGTCGGGTATAAAATTTACAGGCGAAACGGCTATTATGGATTTATTCCCGGTTATTGTGAAACAGGTGTTCCTGAATATACGGGTTACGTTCAAATCCATGAACTAAACAATATTAATGATACTCTTTTTGTTGACGATAATAATGGAAACGGTTTAATACATGGTATTGATTATTGCTATATGGTTATTGCAACTTACCCTGACGGAGCAGAAAGCTATGCTTCTCTCGAAGCCTGTGATGCACTTAAAAAAGATATCCCTGTTATAACTAATGTTAGTAACGACAGTGCAAGTTTTGCCAGCGGGAATGTTTTTCTTGCATGGTCAAAACCAATAGACCTTGATACAATCCAATATCCCGGTCCATATAATTATTTGGTTTACCGCTCAGAAGGATTTTACGGCTCAAACCTGAATCAAATTGCCAATAATCCCGGATTGAATGATACATTGTTTCTTGATGATCAGGTAAATCTGAATACAAGCGGAATTCCATATAGTTATAGAATTAACCTGGTAAGTGAGACAATAGGCGATATTGGTTTTACTCAGATAGCTTCATCAATTTTTCTTTCAATTTATGAAACAGATAATGAATTGCAGTTAAGCTGGGAGATGAATGTTCCCTGGACAAATAATTATTTTGTTATTTACAGGCGCAACCCCGGACAAAGCGAATTTAATTCTATTGGAATAAGCAACACAAATTTTTATAGTGATTCAGGGCTAATCAACGGACAGGAATACTGTTACTACATTGAAAGTGTCGGTAAATATACTTCTCCCGGATTTATTGAACCGATAATGAACTATTCACAAATTAAATGCGGTATTCCTTATGATAATGTGCCTCCTTGTCCTCCGGTTTTATCAGTAACAACAAACTGTGATTTAATTGAAAATGAATTAGTATGGAATAATCCAAATAATACTTGTGCTGATGATGTTGCAAAATATTATATTTATTATTCTCCTTTTGAATATAGTGATTTAATCTTAATTGATTCTACTAATCATCCTGATGATACGGTTTATATTCATTCCAATCTTTCTTCTGTAACGGCTTGTTACGCTGTTACTGCAATAGATTCGATTGGAAACGAAAGTGAATTTAGCAATGTGGTATGTGTTGATTATGATGTTTGTCCTGTTTACAGATTGCCAAATATTTTCACTCCTAACGGAGATAGTCGCAATGATTATTTTGTTCCGTTTCCTGAAACTATTGCAGCAGTTGAGAAAATTGATATAAAAATATTTAACCGTTGGGGAAAAATAGTTTTTAAAACTGATAACCCTAATATTAATTGGGATGGGAAAAATCAACAAAACAAAAAGGATTGCCCTCAAGGCGTTTATTTTTTTATTTGTGATGTTTTTGAAATTACCTTGGATGGTTTAAGAAGACGTAACATCCAGGGATCGGTTACGATTTACAGATAGAATTTCCTTGCCATTAAAAATCATTTAGTAGAGACGAGGCGGCGCCTCGTCTCTACTTGTTTCATTTAATTATATGTTTTTCAGGTTGTTTTCATCTTTATCCCAATTTAACGGATTATTTCTGATATATTCACGTATCCTGTATAATGATTGTTTATTCCGAATTATATGATCATTAAATCGTGATTGCCAACCGAAATTTATCTCAGGATATTTTTGATTTATTGTTTTTGTAACAATGGATTTATATGAGTCTATAATAGATGAAATTGAATTGGGTTTAGGCGAAATTGTAGACATTTGCGGGTATTTACCAATGTATGAACGAGGTGATTCCTAATCCGATTTCTCCGGCAGCAATTCGGGCAACATCAAGAGGATGGTAAATATACGGTTCACCCGTTTTCCGGCGTATATCCTTATGAGCTTCAACAGCCATGTTAAATGCTTTGCGTATCAATTGCCTGCTTTTTGGAGTTTTATGAACATGTAAAGCTATTAACAAATTCCTGTATCGCTTTATAATTTCTTTTTTTTCTATTTCAGGATCATGAGTGTACATGTTTTATTTATGATAAATAAATTAAAAAATATTGGTATCTATTCAGATTAGGATTAACAAAATTAAGTAAAATCAGAATAAAATGATTTAAAAAATGATATTATTTAAAATAATTTGAAATAACAATCAACAATTTTTATAATTTTGGAATAAATTTTGAGACATTCAAAAGAATGAAAAAAATTTTATTATCAGCAATATTACTTTTTACAATTCCTCTTGCTTTTGCAGATCACCAAAGGGCAGCAGAAATTATTTACAAACATATAAATAATCTCACTTATGAAGCAAGAATTATTACATATACAAAAGATAATTTTGTAAATGATCAACGTGATTATTTAACTATTGAATGGGGTGACGGAAGCTCAGAAGAAATACCAAGAATTATAAAAGATATAAACGGTAATATGGTTTATAATGAATATTTAGGTATTCATACATACTCGGCTCCCGGAACTTATATGCTTTCAATGGAGGACCCAACCAGAAATTATGGCATAATTAATATTCCCAATTCAATAAATGTTCCGACTTATGTTGAATCGGAATTAGTGATTAATCCGTTTCTGGGATATAATAGTTCTGTTGTGTTATTGAATCGGCCAATAGATTATGGTTGTGTGGGCAAAATATTTATTCATAATCCCGGAGCATACGACATTGATGGCGACAGTATTTCATACAAACTTGTTGAATGCCGCGGATGGGAAGGATTGGTGATACCAGGATATACATTTCCTGCAGCTTCACATTTTTTTACTTTAAACACTCATACAGGTGATGTTATCTGGGATAGTCCACTTATTCAGGGTAAGTATAATATAGCTTTTTTAATAGAAGAGTGGAGAAACGGAGTGAGAGTAGGATATGTAACACGTGATATGCAAATACTGATAAGTAGTTGTAGTAATGACCCACCTTTGATTGAATGTATTTCAGATACCTGTGTTGAAGCAGGAAGCACACTGGAATTTGATGTTATGGCTATTGACACTGATGAATATTTTGTAGAACTTACTGCCACAGGAGGACCTTTTGAGCAAAGTCAAAGTCCGGCATTTATTTCTCCCGACCTAAATCCTGCCCCGGATACGGCTGAAATAATATTTACATGGAACACTATTTGCGAGCATATTCAAAAATTTCCTTATACCGTAATTTTTAAAGCTGAAGATACTGATGACACAGTAGATCTTGTAAACTTTAAAACCGTTAATATTACAGTTATCAGTCCATCACCCAAAAACCTCTTAGCAGAAGCATTGGGAAATAAAATCCATTTATCATGGAACAAAATTGAATGTGAAAATGCCGTTGGATATAAACTATACAGACGAAACGGTTATTATGGATTTTTCCCCGGTTATTGTGAAACAGGTGTTCCTGAATATACGGGTTACGTTCAAA
This sequence comes from Bacteroidota bacterium, assembly GCA_030614305.1. Classification (GTDB taxonomy): domain Bacteria; phylum Bacteroidota; class Bacteroidia; order Bacteroidales; family JADFUO01; genus JADFUO01. The sequence continues at coordinate 1,576 of JAUWKH010000030.1, read as the reverse complement.
TCCATGAACTAAACAATATTAATGATACTCTTTTTGTTGACGATAATAATGGAAACGGTTTAATACATGGGATTGATTATTGCTATATGGTTATTGCAACTTATCCTGACGGAGCAGAAAGTTATGCTTCTCTCGAAGCCTGCGATGCACTTAAAAAAGATATTCCGGTTATAACTAATGTTAGTAACGATAGTATAAATATTGCCGGTGGGAATGTTTTTATTGCATGGTCAAAACCAATAGAGCTTGATACAATCCAACATCCCGGTCCCTTTAATTATTTTGTTTACCGCTCTGAAGGATTTTATGGCTCAAACCTGAATCTAATTGTTACTAAACCGGGGTTGAACGATACATTGTATTTTGATGATCAGGTTAATCTTAACACAAGCGGAATTCCTTACAGTTACAGAATTAACCTGGTAAGTGAGACAATCGGAGATATTGGTTTTACACAGATAGCTTCATCAATTTTTCTTTCAATTTATGAAACCGATAATGAACTGCAACTAAGCTGGGAGATGAATATTCCATGGGAAAATGATTATTATATTGTTTACAGACGCAACCAGGGTCAAATTGAATTTGATTCAATAGGGTTGAGCAATACAAATTTTTATAGTGATTCCGGGCTAATCAACGGACAGGAATATTGTTACTATATTGAAAGTGTTGGTAAATATACTTCCCATGGATTTGTTGAGCCGATAATTAATTTTTCGCAGATTAAATGTGGAATTCCTTATGATAATGTACCTCCCTGTCCGCCTGTTTTATCAGTAACAACAAACTGTGATTTAATTGAAAATGAATTAACATGGAACAACCCGAATAATACTTGTGCTGATGATGTTGAAAAATATTATATTTATTATTCTCCTTTTGAGTTTACAGATTTAATTTTAATTGACTCTACCAATCATCCTGATGATACGGTTTATGTACATTCAAATCTTACTTCGGTGACAGCTTGTTATGCTGTGACTGCTATAGATTCGGTTGGCAATGAAAGTGAATTCAGTAATGTGGTATGTGTTGATTATGATGTTTGTCCTCTTTATAAATTGCCAAATGTATTTACACCTAATGTTGATGGATATAATGATTATTTTGTCCCTTTTCCTGAAACTGTTGCTGCTGTTGAGAAAATTGATTTAACTATATTTAACCGCTGGGGAAGGATAGTTTTTAAAACCGATGATCCGAAAATTAACTGGGATGGGAAAAATCAACAAAACAAACAGGATTGCCCTCAAGGCGTTTATTTTTATGTTTGTGATATTTTTGAAATTACCTTGGATGGTTTAAGAAGACGTAACTTCCAGGGATCGGTTACGATTTACAGATAGAATTAAAATTTGTATAACGGATCTATCTATGTCATTCTTTATAATTTAATCGCACCAGAATTTTTCTTAACGCTACAGATTTTCATTTTCCTTTATGTCCGTTGATTTTTAATAGGACGATCGTTCAATACCCCATGACCTTTTAGAATTCTCTTAGAATCTCTTGCTGCAATAAAAAGCGAGGGCATTGTGTTAAGCAATCCTTGAGCGAACTTATATGGTTAATT
>JAUWKH010000049.1 GCA_030614305.1 Bacteroidota bacterium | reverse complement strand
TCGTGAAAAAGGATATATTTATACTGATACAGCCGATAGCCGGTGGAATACTCCGTTTACTTCCAGACCGGATAGCATTGTCGGATGGTATAAATGTTTTCCTAAGGAAGGAGACAATGGAAAAGTAGAAGTTGTTATTCACACAGGTATGGCATCAATAAGTGAGAATAACTCTAAAAAAAATTGGATAGGTACGACACAATTTTTATTGCCTTCATCAGAAGTAAGCTCATGGACAAGGTTTTCAGCTCCTTTTAATTATTTAAATTCCGATAAACCGGAATATATTCTTATTATCCTTACTTCCGGAAATGGTTTAAATGCAGTTGATGGTAGTGAAGCATATTTTGATGCTCTGGAATTGATCTTTAATTCCGGAAATGATAAAAAATAATATTATTTTCTTTAAAAATCTTGCAAATTATATTCTCATAACAGATTGAAAAAGAGTACGTAAAAGATTAAAGTTGTGTTTTGTTGAAAAATATTCATTAAAATACTTGACAAATAAAAAAATTGTTGTAATTTTGTAACGATTATAATAATGTAATAATAACATTTTTGAAAACTATAGAAAAATACTTAACAGACTCAGGCATAAAACCTTCTTATCAGCGAATCAGAATATTATCTTATTTAATGAATAAAAAAAACCATCCTACGGTAGAAATGATTCACAAAGAATTACTTCATGATATACCTACTTTGTCAAAAACAACTGTTTACAATACACTAAAACAATTTGTTGAGAAAGGTATTACTCAAATAATTAATATTGAGGATAATAAGACACGATATGATGCTGATATATCTACTCATGGGCATTTTAAGTGTTTAAATTGCAACAAAGTATATGATTTTCGATTTGATAATAAGAATCTTGAAATTAGTGATATTGAAGATTTTGATTTTCTTCAAACACACTTATATATAAAAGGAATTTGTAATGAATGTAAATATTTGTTAAACACAAAAAATTAAAAATATGGAAACTTTAATTGGGAAAAAAGCGCCTTTATTTAAGGCAAATGCAGTAATAAACGGAAATGAAATTATTGAAGGATTTTCGTTGGAACAATTTATCGGTAAAAAAGATGTGATATTTTTCTTTTACCCTCTTGATTTTACATTTGTATGCCCCACCGAGCTATTGGCATTTCAGCAAAAGCTTGAGGAATTTGAAAAGCGTAATGTGGCTGTTGTGGCTTGCTCGGTTGATTCGGAATTTTCGCACTGGGCATGGCTTCAAACCGAATTGAATAATGGCGGAATAAAAGGAGTTAAATATCCTGTTGTTGCCGACCTTTCTAAAACAATTGCCGAGAACTTTGGTGTTTTAGCAGGAGAATATGACTTTGATGATGATGGAAATACTATATTTAGCGGAGCACCCGTTGCATATCGTGGACTTTTCCTGATTGACAAAAAAGGTGTTGTGAGACATGCAGTAATTAATGATTTACAATTAGGCAGAAGTGTTGATGAAGCATTAAGAATAGTTGACGCTTTACAACATTTTGAAAATTACGGTGAAGTATGCCCTGCCAACTGGAAAGAAGGTGATGAAGCTATGAAAGCTACACAAGAAGGTGTGGCCGAATATTTAAGTAAACTTTAGTTTGATAATAAACGACTTAATATGCAATATGCAATACTAATTATTAAGTAACATTACAAATAAATAATAGTATTAACAATATAAACTTAAAATTATGGAAGAAAAAAAAGGAATGCCATTATTGGGTGATGATTTCCCCAAGATGAAAGTTCAAACAACTCATGGCATTAAAAATTTACCGGAAGATTACAAAGGTAAATGGTTCGTATTATTCAGCCACCCTGCTGATTTTACACCGGTTTGTACAACAGAATTTGTTGCTTTTCAGAAAAGATACGACAAATTTAAGGCATTAAATTGTGAATTAATAGGAATGAGTGTTGATCAGGTTTTTTCACATATTAAATGGGAAGAATGGATAAGAGATAATTTGAATGTTCAAATTGAATTTCCAATAATTGCTGATACAGGACAAGTAGCAGAAACCCTTGGTTTAATACATCCGGGAAAAGGGACAAATACAGTAAGAGCAGTATTTATAGTTGATGCAAATTCAAAGATCAGGATTATTTTTTACTATCCGCAAGAATTGGGTCGCAACATGGATGAAATACTACGATCAGTTGAAGCAATGCAAATTTCTGATAAGAACAAAGTAGCAATTCCGGCTAACTGGCCAAATAATGAATTGGTTAACGACCATGTAATTATTCCACCGGCAACAGATACAAAAACAGCACAGGAAAGGCTTAAAAAAGCAAAAGAAGGAGAATTTGAATGTTATGACTGGTGGTTGTGTCATAAAAAATTATGAAACTATAAGTAGTATTTGCAAGAAAACGCCAATAACTGCGTTACGCTCATCTTAAAAATCAGTCATCCGTACGGACTCTTGATTTTTAAGATTTCGCATCCCGATAATTATCGGGACGTTCTTGACGCTTTCTTATCAAACACTCAGTTTTTGTTCAAAGACTAAGTAATAGAAAAATTAAGTATTATTGAAATTCAAATATTTAAAAAATAATTAAATTAATAGGAGGAATTTATCATGACTAAAAGAACAGAACTTTACAAATGCGAAATCTGTGGCAATATTGTGGAAGTAAAACACACTGGGGCCCCTGCTTTAGTTTGCTGCGATGAAAAAATGAAGTTGCTTAAAGAAAACACAACTGATGCCACAACTGAAAAGCATGTACCTGTTATTGAAAAAACAGAAAACGGATATAAAATCACTGTCGGTGAAGTTGAGCATCCTATGGTTGATAAACATTATATAGAATGGATTGAACTGATTACTGAAAATGAAGTTTATACAAAATTTTTAAAACCCGGTGAAAAACCGGAAGCAATTTTCAATACTGATGCAGAAAAAATTATAGCAAGAGCTTATTGTAACCTGCATGGTAACTGGAAAAATAATAATTAACAATCAAAATTTGAATAAAATGTTAAACCAACGATTAGAAAATGAATTAAATAAGCAGATCAATGCAGAATTCTGGTCGGCTTATTTGTATTTATCAATGTCTGCATTTTTTGAAAATAAAAACCTTTCGGGCTTTGCAAACTGGATGAAAATACAATATGAGGAAGAAAATTCTCATGCTTTAAAATTGTTTGATTATGTTAATGAACGTGGTGGCAGAGTGCTTTTACAACCAATTGCTGCTGTTGATTCGGAATGGAAAAATGTGATTGATGTTTTTGAAACAACGCTTAAACATGAGCAACACGTAACTTCACTTATTAACAACCTTGTTGATATTGCCATTGAAGAAAAAGACCATGCTACTTCCAATATGTTGCAATGGTTTGTTAATGAGCAGGTAGAAGAAGAAGCAAGCGTTTCGGATATTTTAGACCAATTGAAACTTATTGAAGGCAAAGGTGCAGGTTTGTTCATGTTAGACAGGGAGTTGAAGCAAAGGGTGTTTATTCCGATTCAGGAAAATAAATGATTAGATGGCTGAATGGTTTTATGGTTAGATGGTTGATGGAAATACAATTGAATGACCATTGAATGACAGCGAAGCTAATGACCATTGAATAACTATCGAATGACAAAACCAGCAACCAGCGACACGAAGTTAGCCTGTATGGGTAACCAGTAACTTCATAATTAAAATAACAATTAAACATAAAAAAATGAAATCTTTAAAAGGAACAAAAACAGAACAAAACCTGCTGAAATCGTTTGCAGGCGAATCTCAGGCAAGAATGAGATATGATTATTTTGCTAAACAGGCAAAAAAAGATGGTTTGGAGCAAATCTCGTCAATATTTGCAGAGACCGCTCTAAACGAAAAAGAACACGCAAAAAGGTTTTTCAAATTTCTCGAAGGTGGTGAAGTTGAAATTACAGCTTCTTATCCTGCCGGTAAAATCGGTACAACATCCGAAAATTTAAAATCTGCTGCAATGGGAGAAAACGAAGAATGGACAAAACTTTATCCTGAATTTGCAATAATTGCAGAAGAAGAAGGCTTTAAAGAAATTGCTACCGCTTTTAAGATGATAGCTAAAGTAGAAAAAGCCCATGAAAGAAGATATCTAAAGTTGCTGCAAAATATTGAGCAAGGCAAAGTTTTTGAAAGAAATGGAATTGTAATCTGGAAATGTCGAAACTGCGGATACATTCATGAAGCAAAAAAAGCTCCTGAAAAATGCCCTGCTTGTCTTCATCCACAAGCATACTTTGAAATAAAGGAAGATAATTACTGAAATGGCTAAATGGTTGAATGGTTTGAGGAAATATGATTGAATGACCATCGAATGACAACTGACTGACAACAGAATGACAATCGTAAAGACAAGTCATGACTTGTCTCTATATCAAAACCACAATCACAACCGAATGACTATCGAATGACAAACCAGGAACCAGTAACCAGTAACCAGTAACTTAATAAATATAAAATATCATGGATTTAACAACAAATTACATTGGATTAAAACTTAAAAATCCCATTATAATCGGAAGTTCAGGTTTGACAGAATCTGTTGAAAAAATTAAAGATCTGGCAGATAATAATGCAGGTGCTGTGGTATTGAAATCACTGTTTGAAGAACAAATTATGGCAGAAGTTTCGCAAAACATTTATGATGACCAATCCGGTTATACCGATGCTTATGAATATATCAGCGAATATACAAAAGAGCATAATATTGATAAATATCTTAATCTGATAAAAAAATCAAAAGAAGCCATTGATATTCCGGTAATTGCCAGCATAAACTGTATTTCGGACCATGAGTGGATTTCATTTGCAAAAAAGTTTGAAGATGCAGGAGCCGATGCACTTGAAATAAATGTTTCAATGCTTCCGACTGATGATAATCGTAGTAGTGAAGAAAATGAAAATATATATTTTGATATAATTGAAAAAGTAAGGAAGGAAGTAAATATACCAATTTCTTTAAAAATGAGCCATTATTCTGCCGGTTTAGCCAATTTGATAAAAAGAATATGCTGGACAAAAAATGTAAATGGCATTGTTTTATTTAATCGTTATTACAGCCCTGATATTGATATTGTGAATTTTAAGATCACTGCAACAAATATACTAAGCACCCCCGAAGAAATTTCAACATCGCTTCGCTGGATAGCATTATTGTCTGATAAAGTAGAATGTGATTTGGTTGCATCAACGGGTGTTCATAATGGCGAAGGCATAATAAAACAGACACTTGCCGGAGCAACTGCTGTACAGATTGTTTCGGCTATTTATAAGCACGGACCGGAACATATTTCAACAATTTTAAAAGATACTGAAAACTGGATGGAAAAGAACAACTTTTCGACCTTGGATGATTTCAGAGGTAAAATGAGCTATGAAAAAATTGATAATCCGGCAGCTTTTGAAAGAGTTCAGTTTATGAAATATTTTGCAGGAATAAAATGAACACTGAATGGTTTATAAATTTAAATCCGTTAACAAATGAAAAAATCTGTTAAAATACTCAATCCTGACTGTATCAAAAGTATTATACAGAAAACAGACAAAAGAGTGATTTTTGAAAAGACAAACATTATTCCTGACCACTGCGATTTGTATAAAGAATTGAAAAAATATGTAGGTTATGAAAAAATCGGCAGAAAATCGGTTTTAGGAATTGATATGTATCAATACAGTTCTTATGGAGAATTCGAACAAACTTTGATACCCTTTTTTTTTAAAACAATTCTTAATGTCACGATTGCTTTGTGCCAATCGAACCATAAATTTATTTTTCAGAAGCACACTGCCGAAAAAATAGAAAAAAGCTTTATAAGTACAGGTGATGGAGGCTTCCTGATATTTGACAACCCATTGCATTCATTAATATTTGCATGTAATTTTGCAATTATCCTAAGAGCATTTAATTCATATCATTATTATCCCAAATTGCGAAAGATTATCGGTGGAGTTAATATGCGGTATGCCATAACTTATGATAAAATCTACTCTTTTGATAATAATTTCTATGGCAGAGCCATAATTAATAATGCCAGGATATTGATGAAAGATAACCTTAACAGATGCTTGTTGGATGAACATGTTCATACCTGGTTCACAACCAACCTTGATGGGATAGAGAATTTACAGATAATAACTATCGAGGATATTTCAAATATTTATGAATTCAGTAAAAATTACAACAGAAAATATTTAGAAAGCGGTGATGAGATTTTCGGGGATGACCCTACACGAAAATACGGCATTATAAATTCTGATATTTTAAAAGTTGGAATTATCAAATCTAAGGAGACTATTATAAGCATTTATAATCTTCATCTTCAGGTAACAATTACTTTATATAATGATGATGACCCGGACCAGAAAAGATTAATCACTGTTAGCTTGGGAAATTTGAATACTTCAGGAATATAAAAAAATTAATTATTAATAAAAAAAAGAAAGGAAATAAATTATGAAAAAGTATGAATGCACAGTATGTGGTTACATTTATGACCCTAAGGAAGGTGATCCTGATGGAGGAATAGAACCTGGTACAGCTTTTGAAGACATCCCGGATGATTGGACTTGCCCGGAATGCGGAGTAGGCAAAGATGATTTTGAACTTGTTGAAGAATAATAAAAACAAATAGTATGACATACTTAAAACCAGGGGATAATGCCCCCGGATTTTCTTTTGAAAATCAAGAAGGGAAAATAAGCTCACTCGAAAATTTCAAAGGCAAAAAACTTATTCTTTACTTTTATCCAAAAGACAATACATCCGGCTGCACTGCCGAAGCCTGTAATCTTAGAGATAATTTTCAGATATTGAAAGATAAGGATTTCGAGATAATTGGCGTAAGCCCTGATAATGAAAAATCACATCTTAATTTTATCTCAAAACATGAATTACCTTTTGAATTGATTTCAGACATTGATCATAAAATCTTGAAGGATTATGGTGTTTGGGGCGAAAAGAAAATGTTCGGCAAAGTTAAAGAAGGAGTTTTTAGAACAACTTTTGTGATAGACGAAACAGGAAAAATCGAAAAAGTATTTAAAAAAGTGCAAACAAAAGATCATGCACAACAAATACTTAATGAATATTAGTTTTAGATTTTTAACAATTGTTATTGATTAGTTATACTGCATTTAGAAAATATGGATATAGTTGAGATACATAAAGAAATTAAAAAATGTAAAAAATGTCCAAAATTAGAACCTTGGAGAAAATTTTCTTTAAGTGCTCATGGTAATTTTAATAGTAAATTTATAATTGTATAAGAAGCACCAGGAGAAAAAAGTATCAAAAATGGGATTGATAAATTTTGGACAGGACAAGCGGGAAATAGAATAAGAAAAATTTTATTCTAATTCCATTACTCCACCCAAGTCGAGCCAATCAGTATATGAATTATAACATTTATAAAAAACATGTTTCTGAAGTTTATGGAAAATTGATAAAAAATGCAGTATAATACACGCTCATAAGTAATGTAGTGAAGTAGTAATTTGAAACGAAATGCAAATTAATAAACTACATAGCAGTTTAAAAACGACTTGCTGTAAATCAACTACTGGTCATATTAATAAATTGTACATATGAAGATATTGCTCAACTTATTGGATAAAATTAAACCGGACATTGACAACCGCATCAACGAATTCAAATTAATATGGAAAGAAGCTGATGAGAAAAGATTATTTCAGGAATTAGCTTTTTGTATCCTAACCCCACAATCAAAAGCAAAAAATGCCTGGAGAGCGGTTTCTTGTTTGTATGAATCAGGAATATTATTCAACGCAACAAGTGAAAAAATCTCAAATGAATTAAATATTGTAAGGTTTAAAAATAATAAAGCAAGATATATAATCGATGCGAGAAATCTTTTTGCAAATTCTGATGGATTTAAAATAAAAAATTTATTGAACGATGCCGGAGGCGTTTTTGAGAAAAGAAAATGGCTGGTAAAAAATGTAAAAGGAATTGGCTTTAAAGAAGCGAGCCATTATTTAAGAAACATCGGGTTTGTTGAAAATATAGCAATCCTTGACAGGCATATTTTAAAAAATCTGAAGATTTATAATGTTATAAACGAAATACCAAAATCCCTGACATTTGATAAATATATTCGGATTGAAAACAAAATGAAAGATTTTTCAAGAGAAATAAATATCTCTTTGGAGTTTCTTGATTTTGTTTTTTGGTATAAAGAAACAGGAGAAATTTTTAAATAAAATAATTTATGTACAAAAGAGATAGAACAATAAAAGATATTATTAATTTCTCAGATCAGGAGAAAATTATAAAAAGAGCAAAGATTTGCCATGTTGGAATGATCAATGGTGATAAGCCTTATGTTTTAGCTTTTAACTTTGGATACGAAAACAAAACCATATACTTACACACATCTAATTATGGGGGAAAGTTGGAAATTCTGAAAAAGAACAATAATGTTTGTGTTGAATTTGACGTTGATCACGATTTGTTTTATCGTGATAAAAAGGTTGCCTGTTCGTGGAGATGGAAATACCGTAGTGTTATTGCACAAGGAAAGGCTGAAATTATTGACGATTATGATGAAAAAATCAATGGGCTTAAAATTTTCATGAAAAACTATTCAGATATTGATTTCAAATTTTCAAAGCCATCAGTTGATAATATTAAAATTATAAAAATTAAAATTGAGAAACTAACAGGGCGGCAATTCGAGTATCCAACTATCAACTAAACTTTATGATTTATAATATTCTTATAATATGAAAATTATTAGAAACATCTTTTACTTCTATGTTGACGGATTTAAAAATCAAAGTAAGGTAAGCAGAAGACTTTGGTTAATAATCCTGATAAAACTTTTTATAATGTTTGCTATTCTGAAGTTATTTTTCTTCCCTAATTTTTTAAACACAAATTTTTCCTCAGATAAGGAGAAAAGCGATCATATAATCAATGTATTAACTAACATAAATCAGGGAAATGAATGAAATTGACTTTACATTAGTTGATTGGTCGAGGGCGCAATTTGCCCTGACCGCTATTTATCACTGGCTTTTCGTTCCGCTTACTCTTGGTTTGTCGTTCATTGTGGCATTTATGCACACGATATATTATAAAACTGGAAAAGATGAATGGAAAAATATGACGAAGTTCTGGATGAAACTTTTTGGCATAAACTTCGCCATTGGAGTAGCAACCGGAATTATTCTTGAATTTGAATTTGGCACTAACTGGTCAAACTATTCGTGGTTTATGGGTGATATATTTGGCGCCCCTCTTGCCATTGAAGCAATTATGGCTTTCTTTCTCGAGTCCACTTTTA
>JAUWKH010000256.1 GCA_030614305.1 Bacteroidota bacterium | reverse complement strand
TTTCGTATAAACATTCTTCAACCTGAGGTGTGATGTTAATAAAAGCACGACGCTCAGGTATGTTAAACCAAAGTTCTTTACGATAGCTTTTCATAAAATATTGTTTTTCTGTTATTTAATTTTCTATTGATAAAATTTATCCTGTGGCCAGTTGGCGGGATTATTAATTATATATGTTCTGATACGATTGTATTCTGTATCATTTCGGATAATATGGTCATGGAAACGTGATTGCCAACCAAATTTAATATTGTTTTTGTGCGCGAATGTGGTAACCGACGATTTAAATCCACGAATTATTGATGCCAAATTTTTTGATTGCGGGCCAAATTCGTTTTTTGTATCATTATTGGTGGTTGTTTTGTCGGTTGTGGTAGTAGAGACGCAATGCATTGCGTCTCTACATTCCATATCACATTCCATATCACGTTCCGTCCCACGTTTCGTATTATATTCATTTTCGCCGATAATGATAATGCCATGAAAATGGTTTGGCATAACAATAAATCTGTCCAATAATAAATTCATATCCGGGCGAATTTCGGGTGTTTTTAACCATTCGTTTTTTGTAATCCTACCAATTTCGAATAATTGCATTTTATTTTTTATGATTTTGCCAAAATAATGTTCGCGATCTGCTGTACAAATGGTTATAAAATAGGCGGCATTCGAACCATAATCCCAATTTTGTAATCGTGCAGAGGGTATGCGATATTTATTTTTGTATTTATCCATATTTTGTATAAAATTACCGAAAGCTTTAGTTCAAACTCTCGTGTAAAAATAACAATAATATAAACTCCAATATTAAGAAAATTAAAATTTTAAAAAAATTAATCTAAATTTGTTAGCTGAAAATTACAATAAACTTCTAATGACATTAAATTTTAAAAAAATCTTTATTTCAAACTTCAGCTATCTGATACTGATTTTATTAATACTTCCGGTATTTTTCATTAATGTTACCGATAGTCATGACTGGGGTGGTGATTTTGCACAATATATTTCTCAGGCAAAAAATATTGTTGAAGGAAACCCACATTATGAAACAGGATATATTTTTAATGAAAAAGTTCCTGCTTTTGGACCAAGGACATACCCACCGGGTTTTCCGCTAATACTATCTGTGCCATACAGCTTTTTCGGAAATGATATTAAAAGCTTTGTGTATCTTATAACGCTTTTTCTATTCCTTTTTGCATTAGTTTGTTACAAGCTTTACAGAAATTATTTTAACCGGCTCATTTCACTTTTAATTGTATTAGTTACCGTATATAATCCATATATGCTTTCTTTTAAGTCGGAAGTTATGTCAGACATTCCTTTCTCCTTCTTATTTATCTTAATATTCCTGCTTTACCGATACAGACAAAAGACACTTTTTAATGGTTTTGTCATTGGCTTGCTGATTGCTTTTCTTATTCAGATTCGAACAATGGGATATGTATTTTTATTATCTGTTTTTGTCAATTATTTAATTATTTTGTTTGGATATAAATCGAAAAATGCAGATAAACCGAAAGTGCTTTTTAAATATCATTTAGTAATATTTTTGACCTCTGTTATATTCATTTTAATATTTGATTATTTATTATTTCCTATTCCTGCTGCTTACTCTTATTCTGAACTATGGATATTTGAAAATTTTTCAGATAATTTATTGAAGAACTTGTATAATTATTTAACTGAGCTAAAGTGGTTTTTTGAACCTGATGTAGGTTTATGGAGTTTTTCAACAATTATTATTGCTTCAATTGCTATATGTTTTTTTATTTTAGGATTGTTTAAAAATATAGTGAAGAAATTTTCATTTATGGAAATTCTGTTTATAATTTTTATTTCCGTAACCTTAATTTATCCATACAATGGAGGTGTACGTTTATTAATACCTGTTTTACCTTTTATTCTAATATATATTGTTGAAGCATTGTCTGAATCTGAGTATAACTTTAATTTTTGGAAAATTAATTTTGTTAGCATTTTCCTTATCCTGATATTAATTACATATATCAATGGTGCTTATAAAATAATAGTAAATCAGAAATTTACAACTGAAGGTCCCCAAAAACCGGATGCAATTGAAATTTTTGAAGAAATTAAAAATAATACTTCGGAAGAATCTGTTGTGGCATTTATTAGGCCAAGAGTACTAGCACTATATACCAAAAGGAGAAGCGTTTCAAATGGTAAACGTCAAAACATGCAGGAGATAGAGGAGAAATTCAAAGAAGTGAAAGTTGAATATATTTTGCTTCATCATTTTTTTCATGATAAATCATTAATAAAATTTCTTAAACTAAAACATACTGAACTTGAAGTTATGGCTAAAAATAAAACGTTTACACTATATAAATATAAATAATAAATTAATTATGATGGGTAAATTCAATAAATTTTTCAAAGCAGTTTCACTGATATTACAAAAGCCTGTTTTACTCAATAATGTTCTGAATGATAATAATGTTTGGAAAAATTATGTTAAGAGGAATTACAATTTACAGGAAGGCTTGCCTGTTGTAAATATTAATGAATTGTTTCCTGATTTTTCAGAAACAGTAAAATTATTCGGATTCCTTGATGGAAGTTCATTACCAACCGATATTGCCTTGTTGACAAAATTAGCTGAGCAGATCAAGGATTGTAAATTCTTTGAAATTGGAACCTGGCGTGGCGAAACCATTGTCAATGTTGCATCTGTGGCTAAGGAATGTTATACACTGAATTTATCGGAAGAAGAAATGAAAAAATCGGGGCTGCCTAAAGATTATATCAACCAACATGCTTTCTTTTCAAAAAATATTTCAAATATTATTCACCTTAAAGGCAATTCCAAAACTTATGATTTTGCAGGATTAGACAAAAAATTTGATTTGATTTTTATTGATGGTGACCATCATTATGATTTAGTGAAAAATGATACAAAAAAAGTATTTGAATTTTTAACACATGATAATTCTATTGTTGTCTGGCACGATTATGCTTATAATCCCGAAACAATCAGATATGAGGTTTTAGCCGGTATTCTTGACGGAACTTCAACTGAAACACATAAAAATATTTATCATGTCTCAAATACCTTATCTGCTGTTTTTATGAATAAAAAGTTAAAAGGTAAAACATTAGAAACTCCAGCAAAACCTGATAAATATTTTGAGGTTTCTTTAAAGACGAAAAAAATCAAGGCTTATTAAAAATTAACTAAAAATGTAAATCCTCCTCTAAAAAATTCAAGCTTCTTACATTTCGGGAATTTAATAGAGTTTTGTATAACGGATTTATCTATGTCATTCTACATAAATTTAATTGCACCCGAATTTTTCTTAACGCTACAGATTTTCATTTTTCCTTATGGACGCTGATTTTTAATAGGCCGATCCTTCAAATAC
>JAUWKH010000138.1 GCA_030614305.1 Bacteroidota bacterium | reverse complement strand
GTCCATACTCCTTTCAGTCGTTGGCAGTCCACAGTCAGCAGGCGGCAGTTCGTTGACAGGAGACAGGAGACGGAAGACTGACCCCGAAAGCTTTCGGGGGAAGACTGAAGAAAAAAGTACAAACTTGTCCTTTAGATTTTACCCCGTTCGATGTATAATTTGATATTTACTATAAGAAAAATGGAACAACCCAGCAAACCAGCAAACAAGCAACCAGCATCAAGTAACCAGCAACCAGCAACCAGTATCAAGCATCAAGCAACTCGTAATAATTTATAAACAAACTTTTCTATTATATAGGAAATTTGTTGGTTTGGCCGCTAAGCAGTTTGGAACTGCTAAGCGGCTTTCATTTAATAAATATCTGAAGTTTTTCAAATAATAAGCTTAGTAATATCAATTATATAGTCCTTGCAAACACTATTTAGTAAGAAATCTGTAAATCGTTGTATATCCATATTTTTCACCCGGTTTTAAAATTGTTGTCGGGAAATCGGGTTGGTTTGGCGAATCCGGAAAATGCTGGGTCTCAAAACAAAAACCATAGTGTTTATAATATACTTTTCCGCCTTTCCCGATATTTGTTCCGTCAAGGAAATTGCCTGAATAAAACTGTACGCCCGGTTCAGTAGTTAATACTTCCATTATTCTGCCGCTTTCCGGTTCGTAAACTTCTATAGCTTTAACCATTTTTCCGTTATTATTAATAACATAATTATGGTCGTATCCGCCTGGCACTTGTTCAATCCGTTCGCCGATTAAATGAGGAGTTTTAAAATCCATAGGTGTATTTTCTACATTTCTGAGTTCGCCGGTTGGGATCAGTGTTTCGTCAACAACTGTATATTTATCAGCATCTATTTGAAGTTTATGATCAAGAACATCTTTTTTTCCGGCACCTGCAAGATTAAAATACCCGTGATGAGTAATATTTACTGGTGTTGCCTTATCAGTCTCAGCTTCATAATCAATTTTTAATTCATTGCTATTTGTTAATGTGTATGCAACTTTTACCGATAAATTTCCCGGGTAGCCTTCTTCACCATCAGGACTGATGTAACTAAGTTTTAATCCCACGCCATCATTCGATTCAAATTCTTCGGCATCCCAAACAGCTTTATCAAATCCTTTTATGCCGCCGTGCAGATGGTTTTTTTCATTATTAGTTGCCAGAGTATATTCAACTCCGTCAAGAGTAAATCTTCCTTTTGCAATACGGTTGCCATATCTGCCGACTATTGCTCCGAAATATGGATGCCCGTCAAGGTAATCCTGCAAACTGTCAAAACCGAGAACAATATCATCAAATTTTCCGTTTTTGTCAGGAACTATCAGTGAAGTTACAATAGCACCGTAATTAGTGATTTTTGCAATAAGGCCGTTTTTATTTTCAAGTGTGTATAAAAACACATCTTTTCCGTCAGCTTTTCCGAATAATTCTTTTGTAATGCTCATTTTATTTTCTTCTTTTTGTTGCTTATTATTCTTTGAATCATTGTCGCAATTATTAATAAATAATGCCAGTGTTGTAAAAATTAACACTTTAAATAAATTTTTATTCATAAATCGCATAATAAATAATTTTAAGTTAAACTTGATTTATTTTACCCATGCGGGCTAATGAAACGAAGTAAACGACACGAAGTTAGTCCGTATGGATGGACTTCGTGTCGCTTTTGTCTTTTTTCAAACAATCAGCAATATTATAAAAATTTTTTTGAAGTGACTTTTAATTTCATATATTTTTATATTTGCAGAACTTTTGATTTTTAATTAAAAAAAGAATTATGGGTAATGAACACTTTTCGTTTATAGATTATGCAGTATTTATTGCTTACGGATTATTAATTGTTTTTATAGGTCTTTGGGTTTCGCGAACAAAAAAAGGGAAGAAGAAGACTGCACAGGATTATTTTCTTGCAAGTAAAGCATTGCCATGGTGGGCTATAGGTGCCTCGCTTATTGCTGCAAATATATCTGCCGAGCAAATGATAGGTATGTCCGGCTCAGGGTTTGCTATTGGTTTAGGGATAGCTTCGTATGAATGGATGGCAGCAATTACATTGATTATAGTAGGAAAATATTTCCTTCCAATATTTTTGGAAAAGAAAATTTATACAATGCCTCAGTTTCTTGAGATGAGATACGATGGCAGGGTACGAACAGTTATGGCTACTTTTTGGTTGTTAGTATATGTTTTTGTAAATCTGACATCAATATTATATTTAGGTGCTCTTGCTTTGCACACAATAATGGGAATTCCTTTAATGTACGGAATAGTCGGTCTTGCTTTATTTGCTGCGATTTATTCAATTTACGGAGGTTTAACTGCAGTTGCCTGGACAGATGTTGTTCAGGTTATTTTCCTGATAGGTGGCGGATTGCTCACAACTTATCTTGCTCTTGATGCTGTTTCGGGAGGCAATGGATTTATTGCCGGCTTTAAAGACCTTCTGGACCAGGCACCTGAAAAATTTGATATGATACTCCAAAAAGGAAAATTACTGATACCTGACGGACAGGGAGGCATGAAAGATGCTTATATTGATTTGCCCGGCATAAGCGTATTAGTCGGCGGAATGTGGATAGCAAATATTTCATACTGGGGATTTAATCAATATATTATTCAAAGAGGATTAGCAGCAAAAAGTGTAAAAGAAGCACAAAGAGGTTTTATATTTGCCGGCTTCCTGAAAATCTTAATCCCATTGATTGTTGTGATTCCCGGTATTGCAGCTTTTGTTTTGACTAAAGATTCTTCAACAGTTATTGAACCTTCCGATAAAGCCTATCCATGGTTATTACATGAGTTTGTGCCTGTTGGTGTTAAGGGACTTGCCTTTGCAGCACTTGCTGCTGCCATTGTTTCTTCGCTGGCATCAATGCTTAATTCAACTGCTACAATTTTTACTATGGATATTTATAAAAGATTCATTAATAAAAAAGTAAGCGAAACAAAAATGGTTACTGTTGGCAGGATAACCAGTCTTACTGCATTAGTAATTGCAGTGTTAACGGCAAGGCCTTTATTAGGCAATTTAGACCAGGCATTTCAATACATACAGGAATTTACAGGCTTTGTTACTCCAGGTGTTGTAGTTATCTTTTGTTTCGGCTTGTTCTGGAAAAGGATAACTGCCAATGCTGCTCTCTGGGTGGCAATACTTACAATTCCGCTATCCTTTGCTTTTAAATTCTTCTGGTCAAGCTTACCGTTTTTAGACAGGATGGGTGTTGTATTTCTTGTTTTAGCTTCTATTGCAATTATCATTAGTTTTATTGAATCAAAAACTGACGACCCGAAAGGAATTACTTTACACAAGGGACTGTTTCATACAGGTACACCGTTTAATATTGGTGCAATAATTTTGTGTGCAATTGTTTCAGCCTTGTATATTATTTTCTGGTAAAAAATTTATTTTCCCGGAACAAACTCATAGGCTCCTAAATCAGGGCTTTCAATTCTGCTGATTCCAAAAATATCAAAAGGTACGGTTTCGGCAATACTTAAACTTCCTATATCAATAGCAGGAGATAATGTGTCCAATTCATAGTTGTTGATTTCATAATCTACAAATAAAGGATCTTCGTTTTTCAGGCAATTGATAAAGTGTTCGCTATTGGAAATATTCAATTCTGTTTTTAACAGACAATGTTCAAATTTATAAACAAATTCAGAGCCGGATTCTTCATCAAATTGTATCTCTTCATCATTTCTTCCGTAATTTATACAATTACCGAAAAAAGCATTTAAATCAAGTGTTTGTGGTACTCCATGTGTATCATAGTAAAAATTGTTTAAATATAATGCCGGATTTAGCCGAACTGAGTAATTATAGTAATTGGCAAAAGTACACTGACGAAAATCATAATTACCACCCATTGTTATTGCAAGTGTATAAGTTCCGCAATTTGCAATCACATTATTATTTGCCGAGATATTATAAAATCTTGTAAAAAGTCCCATTCCGCTCATATTCTCAATGATGGTGTTTGTAAGAATAAGCTGGTTTCCCATTTGTTCCTGTAAAGTCTCGGCTTGTATTCCAATAAAACCGTTTTTAATTATTGCATAATTGATTTCATTATCAATGCTGCCTTCGTTAAGCCATATTCTATCCCACTGACCGGGTAATTCCCTGTAATCCATATCAAGCCTGTCGCCCTGGAAAATTACAGGAAAATCCAATGTTCCGTTGACTTTAATTGAGCCGCCTTTATAAACCCACAATCCTGAATTATTATGAAAATGAATTTTTGCCCCGGCATCAATTCTTAAAATTGCATTAGAATCAACAACTGCATAACCATATATCAAAAAAGGTTTTTGGCTGTCCCATGTAGTATCTGAAAATTCATGAGCTACAATTTTATATGGAGGGAAACCCTGAACATAAGTATCGGCAATGATGTAGTATGCATTTTGCCCCCATGCTACCAGGTCAATATCCTGCTGGTTTCCGTTTGTAATAAAAACAATTTTATCATCAACAACAAAAGGTGAATCTTCATCATTGGGGTCAATAATTACTTTAATAAAAATGTATAAACTGTCATTACCGGCAATCTCAACATCTGTTAGTGAAGTAGTTGGACTCCCGTCAATGTTTATCCTGTAATTCGAACTGTTGCCACCGGCTAATTGAATTGATAATATTTTTACATTTTGCTTGTTATTATTATAAACTTTTAGCTGTTTTGTGATTGAACCAACAGTAGTGAAAACCGTATCAAATACAATTGAATCAGTAGAGAAATCCAATTTAAATGAAGGATCGGTTATAAAATCATCCTTTTTTTTGCACGAAGAAAATATTAAAAAGAATAAAAAAACAACAATACCTGTCTTAAAAAAAATACTAATAAATCTATCAGAAAACATCATTAAAAATTTAGCTGTCAAAATTAATATACTAATTCTTAACAAGTTTTGCGAAGCATATCTGTTTAGAATTAGTTATGCGTGCGGAACAGACCTATAAAACTTTTGCATTTCTGTTCCGCATTAGTATAATTTCAGTTATTATACGTTATTTTTTATGAAATATTGTAATTTTACCCAGAAATCCTACGAGCCTGATTAATTCATAAGTTTTTCGTAATAGATCAATTTGTGAATTAAGCAGTCTAGGTTTTCAAAACCTCGTAGGATTATTCACAGCATCAAAAACATTCCATTTCTAAAACAGTTATTTTTTACTTGTTTGCGTTATAATAAGTTTTAATTTTGTCTTGAAATTTATTACATCCAAAATATTATGAAATCACGGTTAAATTCTATATTAAGAATAATTGGAATAATTATACTTGTATTTTGCTTGAATTTT
>JAUWKH010000263.1 GCA_030614305.1 Bacteroidota bacterium | reverse complement strand
TGCTGAATAGAAATGCAAAAACTTTAAAGGTCTATTCAGCACGCATAACTACTTCTAAACAGCTTTACTTCGTAAACCTGTTAAGAATTAGTATAAAATAAAACATATAGAATATTTAATACTTGCTTATGAATTTTAAAAACTTTATTGCTATAATAATTTTTACAACTCTGATTATATTTTTTTCCGTTTGTAATTTATCAGGACAAACAGCAATTATCAGGGGATTTGTCTATGAAAAAGAAACAGGTGAACCGGTTATCTTCACAAATGTTTATCTGGCTAACACAACTTTTGGCTCAGCGACTGATGTAAACGGATATTATCTAATTTCAAATATCCCGGTAGGAAGCTACGAATTAATGGTTACTAATCTTGGCTACGACACCTTAAGAATGTCTGTCACATTAAAACCTGACGAAATTGTAAATAAAAAATTATATCTAAAAAAAGCATCATACACACTTGAAACCATAAATGTAACTGCTGATAAATATGAAATGAGAACCGAAACCAGAACATCGGTAGTGAAAATAACACCAAAACAAATCAAGCAGATTCCAAGCATAGGTGGTCAGCCCGATTTAGCTCAATACTTGCAGGTTTTGCCAGGAGTGATATTTACCGGCGATCAGGGAGGACAATTATATATAAGAGGAGGCTCACCAATTCAAAATAAAGTTATGCTTGACGGTATGATTATTTATAATCCATTCCATTCAATAGGATTGTTTTCAGTATTTGATACCGATATACTCAGGAACGCAGATATTTACACCGGAGGTTTTAATGCCGAATATGGCGGAAGAATTTCATCAATTATGGATATTACTACCCGTGATGGCAACAAAAAAAGAATTGCAGGAAAAGTAGGTGTCAGTACTTTTGGAGCTAAAGTAATGATTGAAGGTCCATTAAAAAAACAGTCAGAAACAGGTGGCGGAAGTTCGTCATTTATATTTTCTGCCAAAAATTCATACCTTGAACAAAGTTCAAAATTATTTTATAATTATATTGACACAGCAGGTTTACCTTTCAACTATACCGATCTTTACGGAAAAATCTCTATCAACGCTGCAAACGGCAGTAAAATAAATTTTTTCGGGTTTAGCTTTAACGACAAAGTTAATAATTACAAAGCATTATCAGATTTCCACTGGAACTCAACAGGAGGAGGAATAAATTTTTTGGTTATCCCCGAAAAATCACCTATGCTGATGGAAGGTCATTTTTCCTACTCTACTTATAAAATTTTCTTAGAAGAAGAATACTTCCCAACTCGCTCAAGCACAATCAACGGATTTAATATTGGACTGGATTTTACTTATTTCATTGGTAAAAACCAAGCTAAATACGGTCTGGAAATGTTGGGTTATAAAACCAATTATTATTTTATAAACTCCCTAAACAGAGAAATAAAACAAGCTGAAAACACTACCGAATTAGCCGCTTATTTTGTATATAAAATTTCTACCGGTAAGTTTATAATTGAACCCGGATTCAGAGTTCAATGGTACGCTTCATTATCAAATATCTCACCTGAACCGCGTTTGGCAATAAAATATAATGCCACCGATAAATTTAGAATAAAATTTGCCGGAGGCTGGTATTCTCAAAACCTCATCAGTGCCGTTTCCGATAGGGATGTTGTTAACCTTTTTTATGGCTTTTTATCAGGACCTGATAACCTTCCGGATAGATTTGATGGTGAAGAAATCACTCACAAGCTTCAAAAATCACAGCATGCTATTCTCGGATTTGAATATAATTTAACAGACAATATTCTGATCAATGTTGAGGGATACTATAAGTATTTTTCTCAATTAACAAATTTAAACCGAAACAAAATATTTGATGAAAATAAAGCACCAGACCAACCTGATTTGCTGAAAAAAGATTTTATAATTGAAAAAGGTGATGCCAAAGGTATTGATTTCTTATTGAAATATGATTACAGGCGATTTTATTTCTGGGCAGTTTATTCTTTTGCTTTTGTTCACAAATTTTATGAAAATACCGATAATGAATTAGTAGAATATGTTCCTCACTACGACAGAAGGCATAATATTAACCTTGTTGGGTCTTACTTGCTTGGCTCTAAAATGAACTGGGAAATTAATGTACGATGGAACTTCGGTTCAGGATTTCCTTTCACAAAAACACAGGGATTTTATGAAAGCTTAAATTTTACAGGAGGAATAAATACTAATTATATTATTGAAAACGGTGAACTCGGTATTTTGTATGCAGATTTAAACGGCGGCAGACTGCCAACTTATCATCGTCTGGACTTTGACATGAAACGCAGGTTTGAATTTGGCAATCATATGATTTTAGAAGTTAATATCAGCGTTACTAATGTTTTTGATCGTAAAAATATTTTTTATATTGATAGAATAACCCACGAAAAAGTATATCAATTGCCAATTATGCCAAGTTTGGGTATCAATTTTACTTTCTGATTTTTTATTATTGAACACCACAATAAATTGTGGTGCTATTTATTCTCTATTCCTTGAATCAATGATAATTGTAACCGGACCGTCATTTACAAGACTTATATCCATCATAGCTCCGAACTCACCTGTTTGAACCGGTTTTCCTAATTCCATTTCAAGATGTTTAATAAATTTCTCATACAATGGAATTGCAATATTTGGTTTTGCAGCTTTTATGTATGATGGTCTGTTCCCCTTCTTCGTGCTTGCATGAAGTGTAAACTGACTGATTAGCATAACATCACCTTTAATATCCTTAACCGACAAATTCATCACCCTATTGTTATCATTAAAAATTCTAAGTCGAACAATTTTACCGCACAGCCAATAAATATCTTCCTCCGTATCGGTTTCTTCTATACCAAGAAATATCAATAAACCCAAATTGATTTTATCTTTTGTCTTATTATTTATTTTAACAGATGCCTGGGAAACTCTTTGTATTACCACTCTCATTTTTATTAATTTTAATTTAAATAAATCTTCATACAAACATACTAATTTATTAGTTTTGTATTTAAAAATAATTTAATTTCAATTATATGACAAGATTAAGTATAAATATCAACAAAATAGCAACATTACGAAATGCACGCGGCGGCAATATTCCAAATGTTTTGCAGGCAGCCATTGATTGCGAACGTTTCGGGGCACAGGGAATAACAGTCCATCCCCGCCCTGACGAGAGACATATCCGTTATCAGGATGCAAGAGACATTAAACCTGTAATTTCAGTTGAATTCAATATTGAAGGCAATCCTGTTAAAAAGTTTATTGACCTTGTTCTTGAAGTAAAACCGGCTCAGGTGACTTTGGTTCCCGATGCACCGGA
>JAUWKH010000008.1 GCA_030614305.1 Bacteroidota bacterium | reverse complement strand
GATTTATTATGATTTTTTTATCAGTGTTAATCTTCATCTGAAAATATTTTAACAACATCTTATATTAAATCAAAAAGAATTTATAATTTTGTTTTTGTAATATGAAAGTAAGGGATATAATAAAATTAATTAAGAATGATGGATGGTATTTAGTACGTCAAAAAGGAAGCCATAAGCAATACAAGCATACAACAAAAAAGGGAACAGTTACAATAGCCATTCATAAATTATCAGATGAAGTTGCAAAAGGTACAATTAACAGTATTTTAAAACAAGCTCAAATAAAAAAATAAAGAGATGAAAAAATATTTAGTCATATTTGAAAAAACAAAAACAGGTTTTTCGGTTTATGTGCCAGATTTACCGGGCTGTATAGCGACAGGTCCAACAAAATCTGAAGCAGAAAAAAATATTTTCGAAGCTATTGAATTTCATCTACAAGGTTTACAAGAAGATAAATTGTTTATTCCTGATAATAAAACAGAAGCGGAAACTATGTTTTTTCAAGTTTAAATATGCCCCTAAAACTAATTAAAACCGGTGATGGTTCGTTTACCTTATTTGTTCCCGAACTGAATGAACATTATCATTCAACTTTCGGTGCAGTTAATGAATCCAGGCATATTTTTATTAATGCCGGCTTTAATTATTTCAAGAATCTTACAGAGCAAATTAATATTCTTGAGCTTGGCTTCGGAACCGGATTAAATGCTTTTCTTACTTTATTTGAGACAAGAAAAAACAAACAGAAAGTCAATTATACTGCAATTGAACCTGATCCTCTTGATAAAGATATATTTCCCAAACTAAATTATTTTAATTTTATAAAAGATAAAAATGCTGAAAAAATATTTTTAAGATTACACCAAAACGACAGGAACAAACATGCTGAGATATCAAAAGATTTTTTTCTGTTAAAAATCAATTCAAAAATTGAAGATGTTATTTTGGAGTCTGATAAATATCACCTGGTTTATTTTGATGCTTTTGCACCTGAAGTACAACCCGGATTGTGGACAGAACAAATATTTCAAAAGGTTTATAATTCAATGAGAAACAATGGAGTGCTTGTAACTTATTCGGCAAAGGGAATTGTAAAAAGAAATATGATATCTGCAGGTTTAAAAGTTGAGAAAATACCAGGACCCAAAGGTAAAAGGGAATTTATAAGGGCAGTAAAAAAATAATTTATTTTTTTACTTCAATAGTTTTAAATTTACGCTATCCAAATAGTTTTAATATTTAAAAACTCCTTTATTCCATAGGAAGATAACTCCCTTCCATATCCTGATTTTTTAATTCCTCCGAACGGCAGTCGTGGGTCGGATTTGGTCATGCCGTTCACAAAAACAGCACCGGCTTCAATTTTTCCGGCAATTTTCTCACCTTTTTTAATGTCTTTTGTCCAGATACTTGCACCCAAACCATACATTGTATCATTAGCAATTTTAATAGCTTCTTCAGTATTTTTCACCCTGATTATTACTGATACAGGTCCAAAGGTTTCTTCATCCACAACAGGCATTCCTTTTTTTACGTTTGTTAAAAGTGTTGGCTGAAAGAAAAATCCGTCACTGTTTATTCTTTTTCCACCTGTAATTAATTCAGCTCCCATTTTTATTGATTGCTGAATTTGTGTGTCAATAGTATCCAGCAGGTTTTTTTGTGCTAAAGGACCCATTTGTGTATTTTCTTTCATAGGGTCGCCAACTATCATATTTTCCAGAATGTTTTTTTGTTGTTCTGTAAAATCGTCTGCAATACCTTCTTCAACAATAAATCGTTTTGCTGAAATACAAACCTGTCCTGCATTCAACATTCTTGAAGATGTACCGGTAGCGCATGATTTATTTATTTCAGCGTCATTTAGAACAATATACGGGTCGGAGCCTCCAAGTTCAAGTACTGATTTTTTAAGATATTTACCTGCTTGTGATGCAACTTTGCTCCCTGCTTTTAAACCTCCTGTAATAGTTACTGCTTTAATATGATCATTTGCAATAACAGACTCAACAAATTCAGCACGTATCATAAGCGAACGAAAAATATTTGCCGGAAATCCTGCTTTTATAAAAATGTCTTCAATTGCTAAGGCGCAACCCGGCACATTTGACGAATGTTTTAAAACGGCTGTATTTCCTGCCATCAGAGTAGGAATACAAAAACGTAATACCTGCCAGAAAGGAAAATTCCATGGCATTATTGCAAACACAGTTCCGAGAGGTTCAAAAGTAACAAAACTCTTGTGTGCGTCTGTTGGGATCAACTCATCCTGTAACATTTTCTCAGCATTATCAGCATAATATTCACAGAGCCATGTACATTTTTCAACTTCTGCTTTTGATTCTTTAATTATCTTTCCCATCTCGCTTGTGATCAATTTTGCATAATATTCGCTTTTGTCCCTGAGAATTTTTGCAACATTCTTTATCAAGTATGATCTCTCGGAAAATGATGTGTTCTTCCATCTTTGCCATTCATTATCAACTTTTTGAAGGGTGTTTTTTACTTCATTTAATGAATGGTCAGGGTATTCTGTAATAAGTTTGTTGTTGTATGGATTAATACTTTTCATTAAGTTTATTTTGAATTTATCTAATCAAAATTAATGTTCCATTTTTTAATTCAGATAGTATGAAAAAGACCTACGAGGTTTATTTTAGTTAATTTCTTAAAATCCAACAAACTTAAAATTTATTTATTAATAAAACCTCGTAGGTCTTGCTTTTTTTAACATCATTCCATTACTCCATTGACCGAAGGGAATCCATATGGACACTACATCACTCCATTATTCCATTACTTCATTACTCCATCATTCCATCATTCCTTTACTTTTATACCTTTATGCCCTTATACGCTTAAACAATAAATAAGTACTTTTATCTATGCAACCATTAAGTAATGCAATATGTCTTAATTTTGGATTATAAAACAAGTTTGCTTGTTTAATTAAATAAGTTATTTTTGCATTAATTAAAATTAAAAATTATCAAAATGAAGAAAATAAATATTTTAATCGTTTGTATTCTAATAAGTTATATTGGGTTTTCTCAAATTTCACCCGATAAATATTTTGTTCAGTTTACTGATAAGAATAATTCACCTTATTCAATTGGTAATCCGTCAGAGTTTCTTTCTCAAAAAGCAATTGACAGAAGATCTAACCAGGGGATAAGCATAGTTGAAAATGATTTGCCGGTAAATCCTTCTTATGTTGAAGAAGTTGCGGAAATCGGAGTTACTGTTTTAAACAGGAACAAATGGTTTAACGGAATAACAATTTATACAACCGACCCGAATGCCCTGGCACAGATAAATGCACTTCCTTTTGTTCAAACTGTTCTAAAAAACAAAAATAAATCAGATGGTCTTGAAAATGAAATTATTGAAAAGCCGTTTTTTGCTAATGAATCAATATTTCCTGCAAAACCTTCAGGCAGTTCGCAATATAAAGGCAGCGATTATTTTGATTATGGTGCTTCTTATAATCAGATTCATATGATAATGGGAGATGTTTTGCATGAAATGGGTTATAGCGGAGAGGGAAAAACAATTGCAGTACTTGATGCCGGCTTCCTGAGCGTCAATACTTTACCGGCTTTTGACAGCTTATGGAATAATAATCAGATATTAGGTACACATGATTTTGTTGACGGAGGCACTATTACTTTTGATAAACATACTCACGGGACTTGCGTACTTTCAATTATGGGAGCAAATCTGCCCGGTGAAATTATTGGTACTGCACCAAAAGCTTCTTATTGGCTGTTACGTTCGGAAGATGGTGGCTCGGAAACTTTAATTGAAGAATATAACTGGGTTTCTGCTGCTGAATTTGCCGACAGTGCAGGTGCTGATATAATAAATTCATCGCTTGGTTATACCGAATTTGATAATCCTGATCATAACCATACTTATCAAGATATGGATGGTAATACCACTCCTGTTACACGAGGCGCTGACTTTGCTGCAAGTAAAGGAATTATTGTTGTTAATAGTGCAGGTAACTCAGGAACCAGTTCCTGGTATTATATTGGAGCTCCAGCTGATGGCGACAGTGTATTTGCAATAGGTGCTGTAAATGGCGCCGGAATTTATACAAGTTTTAGTTCACACGGACCAACTTATGATGGCAGAATAAAACCAAATGTTGTAGCACAAGGTGAAGGAACTACATTTGCAAGCCCTTATGGCGGTATTGCTCAAGGAAACGGAACTTCTTTTTCCTCTCCTGTAATTGCCGGTATGACTGCTTGTCTGTGGCAGGCAAATCCTTCTATGAAAAACATGGAAATAACTAATGCAATCCAGCAAAGCGGTAGTCAAGCTTCAAATCCCGATGAATTTTTAGGTTATGGAATCCCTGATTATGTTGAAGCAAATGATATGTTGTCTGTTATTGAAATCCCGGTTTCTATTCAAAATAATATTATAAATGTCTATCCTCTTCCTTTTAAAAATTACATTAATATTGTTTATAATAATAAAGATGATAATTCTTCTGTTTTAATCGAAATCTATGATATTACAGGTAAAAAAGCACTTTCAATTACCAAAAAATTAAATACTTCAGGATTAAATAAATTAGCTATAAATAATTTATCTGAAATACCTTCCGGAATTTATTTAATGAAGATTATTTCAAATAATGATGTTTCAGTAAGCAGATTGATTAAGGATTAATAAAGAATTTTTTTAACAAGTTTTATTTCTGTTAAAGACTTTTATCCCATACGGGTTTGCTTCGCTTCACTTTTTACTTTTATCTTACAGTTTACTGTGTTATGTTGTTATTCTGTATTTTAAATCTTGAAATATTCAACTTTATTTATGTGTGCGGAAAACAGGAGTTAAATGATTTCATTGCTTCATCGTTTAATGGTTATAGAAATGGAATGTTTTTTTGCGAATAATGATTATACATAAATCTCAATTCTCAATTCTTATTATTCCAGTTTTCCCAATTCCCATTAATTTCCAATTATTTATGTCTGGATTTTATTATTGGAATACAAAGTGGATTTATAGTTGATAAAAATATTATAAATACAATTTTACTTCCAGCACACCAAAATAATATTTTGCCTAATCATAGAGTAGGAGTATTGATAATTTAGTCCGATTAATTACTATAAATAAGAATACAGAAGACAGATTGAATGAGACTATAATTTTAGGAACCGAAGGCGAATTAAAATTATTTAGTAGAATTAATTCCGATGAGGAACGAATCGGGAAGACAGTATTTACATTTCTATCCGATAAATTACAAATGTCAATATATTATTATAAGTCAATGTAATTTAATGATTTAAAACAAGGGTTACAATTGTAAATATATAGTTTACAATATTAATTTATCTTATTAAATTAAAAAAATAATAAAATTGTTCAAAAGTTACTAAAATTAATAGTATTTACATTTTAATTTAAAGTATATCAGTTAATTAAAATATTTATCTAAAGTATAAGATTAATGTATTATTATTAAGTCTAAAATATTTAATTTATTTATAAAAGTATGATACTAAATAAAAGAAAAACAGTAAATTATATACTAAAAACATATACGAAGAATTATAGTATTTTTGACATATTTAATGGTTTACAAATGTAAATTATTAAAAATTACATTTGTCATTGATATATTATTTACATTTGTAAAATAAATATTAATATTGTAAACAATGTTAAATAGAATAGCTTTAATTTTAAAACAAAAAAATTTAACATCAGCAAAATTTGCTGATGAAATTGGAGTTCAGCGTTCAAGTATTTCTCATGTGCTTTCAGGAAGAAATAAGCCGGGTCTTGAATTTATACAGAAAATTTTAAAAACATACCCTGAAATCAGTTCCGACTGGATTTTGTTTGGCAAGGGAAAAATGATGATTGACCAGGAAAATGAACCAGAAGTTCAAAGAGACAGAGTTAAAAATGATTTATTCACATCAAAATTATCGGATGAAGAACAAAAAGCTGAATTATCGGGTTTAGAAAAAATACAAAATGCTGGTTCTACAACCTCAACTTTACTAAATAAACAAAAAATTAGTTCTAAAAACGAAGTTAAGAAAGAGATTGAGAAAATTATTGTGTTTTATACTGATGATTCATTCAGGCAATATATCCCTGAATAGTAGGAGTAAGGAGTAAGGAGTAAGGAGTAATTTTTAATTCGTAACTCGTAATCCGTAATAATCGTCACCCTGAGCCTTTCGACAAGCTCAAGATAAACTCCGTCGAAGTGCGTAACCTTAATCAGAATCTTTCAAATTCCGAAAAGAAAAAATTACTTTCAATTATTGCATTTTCATCAGAATCAGAACCGTGAACAGCATTTTTTTGTGTTGAGGTTGCATATAAGTTTCTTATAGTACCTTCGGCTGCTTCTTCAGGATTAGTCGATCCTATAAGCTCTCTGTATGCTTCAATGGCATTTTCTTTTTTAAGTATTACTGCAACAATAGGTCCTGAGGACATAAATACACAAAGGTCGTCATAAAATGATTTTCCTTTATGAACAGCGTAAAATTCCTGTGCCTGTTCAAGTGATAACTTTAATAATTTCATGGCAACAATCCTGAATCCACCCTCATGAATTTTGTTCATTATAGGTCCGATAAATCCGTTTTTTACTGCCATGGGCTTAATCATTGTAAATGTTCTGTTTCCTGTCATTTTCTTACATATAAGTTTAAAATAAAATTGCCCAAAAATAATACTTTATTTATTTCGTTTGAATATTTTGTGAATTTTATTAATACTTTTGCTAAATTGTTAGTTTTAAATAAAGTTTAAAATTAAAGCCACCAGGGTGGAAATAACACAATTTTTTAAAATAAGGTAAACAATTGACACATATTAAATTTTCAAAAGTTAAGGAACTTCTTAACAGACCATCAAACATAATAATTACTTCTCATCTAAATCCTGATGGAGATGCAATTGGTTCTTCTTTAGCAATGTATAATTTTTTATTACAAAAGAATCATAATGTTAGCGTGATAGTTCCTAATGAATATCCTGCATTTTTAGCATGGATACCCAATTCTGATAAAATTTTAGTTTATGAACATCAACAGGAAAAGGCGCTGGAATTACTGAATAATGCTGATATAGTTTTTTGTCTCGATTTTAACTCAATTAAACGGGCGGAGAAGTTTTCGGAGCCATTAAAAAATTCCGATGCAATAAAGATTTTAATTGACCACCATCCACAACCAGAAGATAATTTTGATTATATTATTTCATCAGTTAAAACTTCATCTGCTTCAGAACTTGTTTATGATTTTATTGTTGATTTAGGAGAAAAACATCTGATAAATAAATCAATTGCCGAATGTATTTATGTTGGAATTGTTACTGATACCGGCTCATTCAGCTATTTATGCAACTATAAAAAAACATATCTGATTATTGCCGAATTAATAAAATTGGGTGTTGATGGCGAACATATTCACAGATTGGTTTATGATACTTTTTCTGAAAACCGTTTAAGATTACTTGGATACTGTTTAAGCGAAAAATTAAAAGTACTCAATGAATACCACACAGCATATATTTATTTGTCGGCTGAAGATTTAAAGAAATTCAATTACCAGGTTGGTGATACTGAAGATGTTGTAAATTACCCACTTTCTATTAAAAATATCAATTTTGCAGTTTTATTTATTGAAAAAGAAAAATTAATAAGATTATCTTTTCGGTCAAAAGGAGAATTTTTAGTTAATGAATTCGCCAAAAAACACTTTGAAGGTGGTGGACATAAGAATGCTGCCGGAGGTAATTCATATTTATCGCTGGAGCAAACACTTAAAAAGTTTGAGGAATTGCTTCCGCAATACAGAAGGCAGTTGAATTATTAAGAAAAAATTTAAAAAAGACTAAATAGTGTCCGTCCATAAAGTCAGACAAATTTTGAAATAATCCCGAAAGCTTTCGGGACCAAATAACAAAAAACAAATGACAAAACTTGTCAGTATGGATAAATTCCAAATATCAATGATCAAAACTTATCTGTACGAAGTGAAGCAAGCGACACGAAGTTAGCCCGCATGGGCCCCTATGGATGGATGTTCAAAACAGTTTTGAATATTGTTCCGAAAGCTTTCGGAATCGGTCATTGAGATTTACCTGCCCTGTGAAATACTAAGTATTTTTTGCAAGCAAAAATTATTTCACAGGGTAAATATTTTGGTGCTTGTCATCCATAAGGACTCCTTTCAGTCGTGAGGTTTAGGAAATAAAAAAAATTATTGATATAAACAGCCTATAAAGTAAATTTATTTTAGTTTTGCAAATTATTTACGGATCAATGGGTAATAATAATAAAATTCCGTAAAAAGCAAATCTTAATTAATAATGGTAAATTATTAGAGCTTAAGTAAATAATCAGAGATATAATTTTATACTGTCAGTTTTATAAAATTTTAACAGCTTGAAAAAAAGTAGATTTATATTTATTATTATATTATCATTTTTCATCAATTCATTAATTGCACAAAATGTTTCCATTGGTATTAAAGATGGTTTAAGCTGGTCAACTATTAACGGAAGTTACTATTTTCATGATTATAAAGTTACTGAAATCAGTAAAATAAAAGGAAGAAATTTTGGAATATTGATTAATTTCCCGATAAATAAATTTGTTTCACTGCAAACTGAATTAAATTATAATAAAAAAGGGTTTGAATTTAATAGTAATATGATGGGTGGTGGATACTCGGGGAATTATAATTTAACATATCTTGTAACCCCCCTGCTGATTAATTATGAATTAGGTAAAAGCATTAAATACTATGGATATGTTGGTGCTTCTTTTGGTTTTCTATTGAAAGCTTATAATCAGGCAAACTTTGTTGCATTAGTGTATCCTCCATTAAGATATGATTATAATGATAATGTAATGAATAAATTTAACAATAGTGAGATAGGGGCTATTTTAGGATTAGGATTTAAAATACCTTTGTGTAATAATGTTAATATAATGCTTGATGCAAGATATGATTTAGGTTTAACCAAGTCAGCAATAAATGGGAAATCTAATAATTATTTAACTTCAGAGGTATATGATTATTTTACAAATGTTTATAATCGTTCTTTTTCAATTAATTGGGGTATAATTTATAATTTTAAAAACAAAATAATAAATAAATAATATTTAATAATTAACTTAAAACAATTTAATGAAATGAAAAAAAGTATTAAAAGTTATTTGTCAGTTTTAGTGGCATCAGTTTTAATTTTCAGTGCATGTGATTCAAAATATCCGGGTTTTAAAAAAACCGATACGGGTTTGTATTATAAAATTCATGTTTCGAACGATACTTTAAAGCCTGTTCTTAGCGATATTGTTGATATTGATATGGAATACGGTTCAAAAGATTCAATTATATTCAGTAGTATTAAATCAAAACGCCCTGTTCAGATACCTATTATTGAACCTCAGTTTAAAGGTGATTTTTATGAAGCTCTGACTTACTTGTCGGTTGGTGATAGTGCAACTTTTATTATTAGTGCTGATTCATTTTTTCATATAACTGCCAGATCACCTAAGCTACCTCCATTTATTGACAGTAATAGTGTTTTGTATTTTAATGTAAAGCTTAATGGTATTCAAACAGAAGAAGAAGTTAAAAAAGAAGAGCAGGAAAGAAATGCTATGTTAAAAATTGAAGAAGGGGAAAAATTGAAATTATACCTTAATGATAATAAAATTACTACTAAGCCCACAGAATCAGGATTATACTATATTGTAACAAAAAAAGGTAAAGGATCAAGAATTGATACCGGCAATTATGTTAAAATTCATTTTACAATTAATACAATAAATGGCAATAAAGTATTTTCTACAAGAGATAGAGGCGAACCAATTGAAATTGAATACGGTAAAAAGTTTGATACAGAGGGACTTGAAGAAGCCTTAGGAAAAATGAAAAAAGGTGGAAAAGCAAACTTAATAGTACCTTCAAGTATTGCTTTTGGAGAAATGGGAAGGGGAGGAGTTATATCTCCATTTACTACTCTTTTATATGATGTTGAAATTATTGATGTTCGCTCAAAAGCTGAATTTGATAAGGAAAAAGCATTAGAAAGAGAAAAACAAAAAGCTGAAAATCAAAAATTGATGAATATAGAAAAAACGAAAATAAATAAATATATTAAAGACAATAATATTACATCAAAACCTGCTAAAGACGGCTTGTATTACATTGAAACCATAAAAGGTACCGGCGAAAAAGCAGAAAGTGGGAAAAAAGTTAAGGTACATTATACCCTTTATTTAACAGATGGTACAAAGCTTCAATCGTCACTTGACGGCGAACAACCGTTTGAATTCACATTAGGAAAAGGCCAGGTTATCAGAGGATGGGATGAAGGTGTTTCGATGATGAATGAAGGAGGCAAAGCCAGGTTTATTATTCCTTCAATAATCGGATATGGTGAAAGAGGAAAAGGGAAAGATATTCCACCGTTTACTCCTTTGGTTTTTGAAGTGGAGTTGTTGGAAGTGAATTAGGTACTTAAGAAGTTTACATTACATAATCAATTAAATCTATTAATTCTTTTGGTTTAAAGGGTTTGGCAAGGTATTCGTCCATTCCTGCAGTCAAACACATCTTTCTGTCTTTTTCAATAACATAAGCTGTGATGGCGATTATTTTAATTTTATCCTTAATATTATTTTTGTCTTCAATAGCACGAATTTCCTTTGTTGCTTCAATACCATCCATAACCGGCATTTGGATATCCATCAATATCAGGTCGTAATTATTATTTTTATATTTTTCAAGTGCAATTTTTCCATTTTCAGCTATATCAATATTATATCCTTCTTTTCTAAGTGTTGCTGAAGCAAATTTTTGATTAAGTAAATTATCTTCAACTAAGAGGATGCTTAACCGTTCTTTTTGTTCTTTATGTCCTTTTGTTAATTTTGTTTCAGAAGGTGTATCAATTACAGAATCTACTTCAAGATGAGCTGTGAACCAGAATGTGGAGCCTTTTCCTACAACGCTGTCAACACCAATATTACCATTCATAAGTGATGATAAATGTTTTGAAATTGCAAGACCCAAGCCTGTTCCACCATATTTACGAGTTGTGGAAGAATCAATTTGAGAAAACGCTTTAAATAGCTTTTCTTTATCTTCATGAGATATGCCGATACCCGTATCAATTATACTCAATTTTAATTCTGCAATATTATTTTTAAGGTTCAATAATTCAATCTCAATTGAAACGCTACCCTCTTTGGTATATTTAATAGCATTATTGGCAAGGTTAATTATTATTTGTTTTAATCTTGTCTGGTCGCCAATTAATGAATCTGGTATTTCAGGTGAAGTTTTATAAAACAGTTCAATTCCTTTGCCTTTTGCCTTATCTTTTAGCAGGGTTATTACATGGTTTAATTCATTCTTTAAACTGAAAATATTATGTTCAAGCTCTAACTGTCCGGATTCTATTTTTGCCAGGTCAAGTATATCATCAATAATTGTTAAAAGGTTATTGCCTGATAAATTGATAATATTAAGGTATTCACGTTGAACGTCAGTTAATTCGGTTTGCTTCAAAACATTATACATCCCAATGATTCCGTTCATTGGAGTACGAATTTCATGACTGATGTTTGCCAAAAACATAGATTTTAAACGGTTTGAAATATCAGCCTTTTCCCTGGTATTTGAAAGATCGGTTTCCAATTGTTGAATTTTTTTGTTTAAATTGGAAATTTCCTTCAAAAATTCTTCTTTTGATTTATCTGTACTCATTGATTTTGATTTTTGATTTTTTAAATATTTTCAGTTGATTGTATATTATGTTAATAAGTTTGTTTTTATTTACCGGCTTGGAAATGTAGCTATCAAAACCGGCTTCTAATAAACGTTCTTTGTCACCACTCATTGCATAAGCTGTTTGTGCAACAAATGGGATATTTTTGTATTCGGGCCATCTTTTTTTGATTTCGTTCTTTAGTTTAATACCATCCCATGGAGCCGGCAAATTAATATCAAACAGCATAATTTCAAATATCTTTCCTTTTTTATAGTTTTCACCGATAATTTTTATTGTTTCTTCTCCATCAACTGCCGAAGTATTGTTTCCGATTTTATCAAGCATTTTTTCAATTACCATCCTGTTCATCTTATCATCTTCAACAATAAAAATATCAATTTTATCTTTTTCAATTTTATCTTTCAAAGTTACAATTTCTTTTTTAATCTGAGGTATAGTATCAATTGATTCTTCAGTTTCAGCGTTAATAAAGAGTGTAACGGTTGTACCTTCTGATTTTTTAGATTCAACTTTAATTTTGCCTCCCATAAGTTCTATTACTCTTTTTGCCAGAGGTAAACCTAAACCTGCACCCTGAAATTCACGTGAATATCCCAGGCTTTCCTGACTGAATGTTTCAAAAATATGTTTCAGATATGATTCATCAATTCCAATTCCTGTATCTTTAATCATTATCAAGACTTGGTTTTCTTCCGGGTCATAATCTGTAATAACATTGATAAATCCTTTTACAGTATATTTTATGGCATTATCAATTACATCGCTTATAAT
Source organism: Bacteroidota bacterium (assembly GCA_030614305.1). Lineage (GTDB taxonomy): Bacteria > Bacteroidota > Bacteroidia > Bacteroidales > JADFUO01 > JADFUO01. The sequence goes on along the minus strand of JAUWKH010000008.1, from coordinate 6,383 downwards.
TTTGGTTAAATTAACTTCGTCGGCAATTGCATTGGGAATCTCATTAAATTTTGCATTTAGTATTAGTCCTTTTTCATTTGCCTTAAAGCTATAAAGTTCGGAAATGTTTTTTACTATTTCATTTGTTTGGCATGGAGCTAATTTTATTTCCATATCATTTGCTTCAATTCTACTGATGTCAAGAATATTATTCAATAAATGAAGCAAGCGGTCACCACTTTTTTCTATACCTTCTGCATATTCATAAAGTTCGGGATCCTCACGTATAGACAGTTCGGAAGCCAACAGACTTGAAAATCCAATAATTCCGTTCAACGGGGTTCTGATCTCATGGCTCATATTTGCAAGGAAAGCATTTTTGAGATAGTTGGCATCTTCTGCATTTTTTAATGCTTTTTTTAGATCAATGTCAACTTGTCTGCGTTCTGAAATTTCTTCCTGCAATGCTTTGGTACGTTCATTGACTTTTGTTTCAAGCTTATCGTTGAAATTTTTTAGCTCCTGATTGATTTTTTCTATATGTTCGTTTTTTTCGTTTAATAATTTGTTTGTTCGAATTTTTACACGATATCTGCTGTAAATATATAAAATAAGTAGCAGGATAAGTAATAAGATAGCTATTATCAGGATATTAATGTTACGGCTTCTTTTAATTTTCAGAGTTTGAATTTCGTTATTTTTCTGAAGTATCTCATTTTCTTTATCTTTCTTCTGAATTTCATATCCAAGTTGCAATTCAGCAATTTTTTTGCCGGTTTCGTCTGTGTAAATTGAATCTTTGATTGCTGAATATAATCTGAAATATTCGAGTGATTTTTTATAATTTTTTTTCTCAAGATAGAGTTCTGATAATGTGTGATAACAGTTCTGCAAAAGTTCGTTTGAACCGATTTCACGGGCAATATTTAATGATTCTTTAAAATACGGTAAAGCATCATAATATTTACCTTGTTCTAAATAAATTCCGCCTATGTTTCTTAATGTGTTTGCAATGTCCCATTGATCGCCTAATTCACGACTAATTTTCTGCGACTTTTGGTAGTTCTGCATTGCGTTTTCAAAATCACCCTGAACAAAAAATATGTAACCGATATTATTTAAAATCGAAGCTATACCACGTTTATTATCAGCTTCTTGGTATATGATTAAAGATGATTGATAATATAAGATTGCACTTTCAAATTCTTGGTTTTCGGTATATATTATACCAATATTATTAAGAAACTGAGCTACCCCTTCGCTGTCGCCTAAATCCTGGGCAATTTGAAGAGCTTTTTTAAAATGCTCAAGTGCTTTATCATAATTTTTCATGTAACAGTAAATATTCCCAATATTATTTAATGCTTTAATTTGTTTGTTTTTATTATCATAATTAAGTGCTAAAGCTAAAGCTGAATCACCATATTCAATACTTTTTTGTGGTGATATGCTCAGATAAGCTGACGAGAGTTCAATCAGAATGTTTATTTGGTTAGTATCCGAACTTAGTTTCAAAAGATTCTTAAGGCTGTCTGTTTTTGAGATGGAAGTATTCTGAAATTCACCATTAGCATTTAAACAGGTTAACAGAATTGAAAAAAACAATAAATAAAATCTTTTCATGGTGAGTGTATTTATTACAAATTATTTCAGTCCCCAGTCTTCCCCCGAAAGCTTTCGGGGTCAGTCCTCAGTCCCCAGTCAATCGCATACTGCTGACTGCTGTCCTATTTATATTTTTCAGGATTTATAATCACTTAAATCAAAATATTTTCAGTTGATTATATATCATATTAATTAACTCTTTTTTATTAACAGGTTTAGCAATATAATTATCAAAACCGGCTTCTAATAATCGTTCTCTGTCGCCTGCCATAGCATAAGCTGTCTGAGCAATAAATGGAACTTTGTTATATTCGTGCCATCTTTTTTTGATTTCTTTCATTAGTTTAATACCATCCCATGGAGCAGGCAAATTAATATCAAACAGCATAATTTCAAATATTTTTCCTTTTTTATAGTTTTCACCTATAATTTTAATTGTTTCATCTCCATCAACTGCCGAAATATTGTTAGAGGTTTTTTCCAGCATTTTTTCAAGGACTATTCTGTTCATCCTGTCATCTTCAACAATAAAAATATCAATCTTATCTTTTTCGGGTTTATCTTCTAAAGTTACGATTTCTTTGACTGCTTTAGGTTCAACTTCAAGTGATGTATCAGTTTCAGCAATATTTAGAAAAATAGTAACGGATGTACCAATGGTTTTTTTTGATTCAACTTTAACTTTGCCATTCATAAGTTCTAATAGTTTTTTTGCAATAGGCAAACCTAATCCTGCTCCCTGTAATTCGCGTGAAAACCCCAGACTCTCCTGCCTGAATGGCTCAAAAATGTGCTTAAGAAATGCTTCATCAATTCCAATACCTGTATCTTTGACAATGATAAGAACCTGATTTTCTTCAGGCTTGTAATCAGTAATAACATTAATAAATCCTTTATCTGTATATTTTATTGCATTATCAATTACATCGCTTATTATTTTTGTCAAACAAGCTCCATCGGCAATTGCTTTTGGGATTTTATTATATTTAATATTAAATTTCAGTCCTTTTTCATTTGCTTTGAATCTATAAAGTTCTGAAATATTTTTAATTACTTCATTTATATCACTTGGAGCAATTATTAGCTCCATATCATTAGCTTCAATTCTGCTGATGTCAATAATGTTGTTCAATAAATGAAGCAGTCGGCTACCACTTTGTTCAATTCCATCTGCATATTCGTAAAGTTCATGATTTTCAAGTAATGAAAGTTCGGTAGTTAATAGGTTTGAAAACCCAATTATTCCGTTTAACGGTGTTCTGATTTCTTGACTCATATTTGCAAGGAAGTTGTTTTTGATGTATATAGTATCTTCTGCATTTTTTAATACTTTTTTTCTTTTAACATCAACTTTTTTTAGTTCGTCAATTTCATCCTGTAATTTTTTAGTACCTTCTTTTGTTTTTTCTTTAAGATCATCATTAAGGATTTCTAACTCTTTTTTTAGTTCTTCAATTTGTGTGTTTTTTTCGGTTAATAATTTATTTGATTTGGTTTTTATACGATAACGACTGTAAATAATTATAAAAAGTATCAGTATTAATATTGAAATAGTAATTGTTAGAATAATAATATTACGGATTCCTGATACTTCCAAAGCCTGAATTTTATTATCTTTCTGAAGTATTTCATGTTCGTTATCAATTTTTTGAATATTTTTTTTAAAGTCGAATCCACCAACTTGTCTTTGGCTTTCTGCCCTGTAAAGAGAATCATTTATTGACCGATAAAGATTAGAATATTCAAGTGATTTTTCATAGTTACTAATCTTTTTATACAGTTCTGATAAAGTATTACAAATGTCAAGTAGAAATACAAATGAATTAATCTGCCTGGCATTTGTAATAGCTTCTTCAAAGTATGTTATAGCATCATTGAATTTTATTTCATGAATATAAATTTCACCAATATTTTTTAATGAGTTTGCTGTAATACCTTTATTTCCTGATTCGCTGCTGATTTTCAGAGATTTTTGATAGTTATCCATAGCTTTATCATAATCCTTCTTTAAAAAGTATTCGTTGCCAATATTGTTTAAAACTGTAGCAGTTCCATATTGATCATTTAATTCCTTAAAAATAATTAGAGAAGGCTGGAAGTACAAAGTTGCATTTTCAAATTCTTTCAATTTTATGTATACTAAACCTATCTTATTATAGATTTGTGCTGCTTTTTTACTATCGTTAGAATTCTGAGCAACCTGCAGGGCTTTTTTTAGATATTTAAGTGCCTTATCATAATTACTCATGTAATAATATGCATTACCTATGTCGCTCAATAAATCTGCAATTTGTTTATAGTCTTTCAGTTCTTCTTCAATTTTTGAAATAAGTAAATTGGTTTCTAAAAAATCGTCGTATTTGCTTAAGTAATCGTAAAACATTTCATTAAGGTTATCTGGGGCTCTTTCTATTTGAAATTTATTGTTTGTTTCTTCATATAAATTCAATAATCTTATATAATTATTCAATAGTTTACAAGTATCATTTAATAAGTAATATGCTAATCCAGTTACACTTATTGCAATAATTTGTTCGTTTTTATTATTTGAAGTAATTGCTAATATTAAGGCTGAATCACCATATTCAATGCTTTTTTGTGGAGATACATTTAAGTATGCATATGACAAATCATTAAGAACCTTAATTTTTTTTGTACCGGCAGTTTGCTTTAAAATATTTTCAAGGCTGTCAATTTTTGATTTGTGAGTGTTTTCCGGAATATTACCGATAACATTTAAACAGGCAATTATAATTGAAAAAAGCAATAAAGCAAATTTTTTCATGACATGTGTATTAATTATTTTCTTGCTATAAAAATATCTTCGTCGGGATTGATTGCATACTTTGTAATATCACTAATTCCCCAATTTTCTTTGTTTGGATTATGTGTTTCGACTTTAAAACCAACATCTTCCAATCTTTTTATGTAATCCTGACCATAAATTCTGACGTGGTCAAACTGACCGAAATATTTTTCCCTTTCTTTTGTTGTTGTTATATTTTTATCTTCATAAGTTGTTTTAAGAATATGAGAAATTGGTACCTGAAGAATTGCCCAGCCATCCGGTTTCAAAACTCTAAATAATTCTGTCATGGCCTTTTTATCATCAAGAATGTGTTCAAGAACATGATTACAGATAATAATATCAAATTCATTATTTTTAAAAGGAATGTCAGTTATATCCAAAATTGCTGAATTTTTTGAATAATAAAATCCCTCGTGATATTTTATTCCGGTTGTATAGTCAATATTTGGAAGCGAAGATATAAATTTCTTAAGACTTATTGAAGGAGAAATATGAAGCACTTTTAGTTTTTCGCTGAAAATATTTGTTTTTTCTTTCAGATATAAAAATATCAATCTGTCACGGTCGGTTGATAAACATTTGGGACAAACACAATTTTGCCTGTATCCGCTTCCTATGATTTGCTTCTCTTCCAAAACCGGATGTTTAGAACCACCGGTAAGCATTTTCCTAAAACTTTTTTTGCAAAAAGGACAATAATAATTTGTGCCTGAATAATAAAACCCCAGTATTTTTTGCCTTATTTCTTTGATTTTATATCCTAATGCAGAGGGAATGTATTTTTTCAATTTGGATTTCATAAGTTTATACTATTATCTTGTAAAACATTGTTTTTTAGCAAAGTACTGGTTTTTTGATTATCAGTTTCCAGTCCCCAGTCCTCAGTCTCCAGTCCTCCCCCGAAAGCTTTCGGGGTCAGTCGTCAGTCTTCAGCCAATTAATCGCTGACTGCCGACTGCTGACGACTGAAAGGAGTCCGTATGGACTGCCGACTTTTCATTAACTATCACTTAAGTTAATTTGTTTGTAGCTTCGCTATGTTAAGTTATTTTAAGATTATCATTTTTTTTGTTACCGATGCTTTTGTTGTTTTTAATGTATAATAGAAGATTCCACAAGGTAAATCGTTTGCGTAAAAATTTAATATATATTCTCCTGCCTTTTGATCCTGATTGACCAGGTCTTCAATTTTCTTTCCAATACTATTATAAATTGAAATATTAACAAAAGTATTTTCAGGTATGAAGTAAAAAATTTTCGTTTTGTTTTTAACCGGATTTGGGTAATTATTTAGCTTAATTTCCTGTTCTTTAAAAAGGTAAGACGGAATATCGGATATGGTCTGACATTCATAGGCGCCAATATCAAAATAGTTATTAAACGGGCGGGGGCGGTTTTCAATATCAAATGTAATACCATAAGCTGTAAGATTAAGACCTGAATCTACAGCAGGAGATGAAGGTTTCAGATCATAATTTCCGTTTGCCTCATCAACAAATTTCAATGAAGCTGAATTTGTTGTAAAATAATTATTAGATGAAATTAAATTTATGGATGTATTAGCAAGGTTAATATATGCTTCATCTCCAACTGTTTGAAACGCTCCGGGATCAACAATTATGTTGTTATAAACAATATTTTCGTTTATAACTTCATTTGCTAATTTAATTCCAAAGGTTCTGGGGCTGATTATGGTGTTGTTAAAGAAATAATAATTTTCATTGGGATAAGTAAAAACATCACCTACCCAGATACCATGTTTTTTAAACTCCATAGGGGGGTCGTTTGGATGATATGTTTTACCGGGATTTACAATTAAATTGTTAAATATTTTTTGATTACCAAGTCCCATCAAATCTATACCATCGCCTTTTCCATCAATTATTTTGTTATTATAGCAGTCGCAATCGCTTCCCCCTCCGATTAATATTCCGCTCATCTGAAAATTTTCTTCAGCATAGCTGTCATGCAAAATATAATTATTATAAAT
>JAUWKH010000063.1 GCA_030614305.1 Bacteroidota bacterium | reverse complement strand
TTGATAGAAAGGATAAATAAAATATTTAATATGATTTTTTTCCTTTTATTTAAAACGAAATTATGTTTTAATTTATTCATGATGTTTGTTTTCAAATTATCTTGTGAATAATATTATCAGTATATCTTAACATTTTCAGCCATTAGATCAAACATGTCATTTATATCTAAACCAAGTAATTTTGTCTTTTTGCTCGTTTTATAAATCCAATTATCTTTCGAATCATCAGTTTCCAGTATACTACCTAAATAATCATTTACAAACAATGTTTTTTTAGTTTTATCATTTTTTTGAATATCAATTTGCCCGTCAACAATCAGAAATACAAAATTCTTGTTTTCGTTATGAACTGAAAATTCTTCATTTTTATTTAAAATTATTTCAATTGAGTTTATGGCAAGATCAATGAGGTTAATTTCTGATGTTTCTTTAAACAGTTCTGTGTTTTTTAAAATATTGATTTTTTCAGCAATTAATATGTAATTATTTTTAATTCTTTCATTAAGATTTTTAGTAAGTGTTTTAATTATTAATTTATCTTTCTTTTCAAATTTAATTACCGTATCAAAATATCTATCCTGATTTTTATTAAACAACACCCATGCTGCACTCTCTGACAGTAGCGGGTTTGGATTAATTATGTTTGCTGCTGCTATTTCCGATATTTCATCCGGATCATAATTATTTAGTAATTCAATTGCACAAGCCTTGGTCCATTTGTTTACTTCGGTATAATCTTTATTTATAATATCTTTTATTCTGTTTAATCTGCTCAGTTTTTCCTGGGGATAATGAAAACCGAATTTATGAATTCGATCATGCAGCGTCATGTCTTCAAACAATGGCAAAAACAATTCTTTAATATCCTGCGAAACAGTCATATCACATATTTCAAGAGCATAAACTTTTGTTTGATTATTTCCAGCTTCAATATTTTCACGAATATGTTTCATTGTTTTTGAATCATACAAAAGCGATAAGAGTAAAAATATTTGTTCTTTTTTCTCACTAAGTTCATATTGAAGAGCATTATAAAGTTTTTTTGTTTCTTCATCTTCACCAATATCAACCAAACTTGCCATAACCCATACTGTGTTGTCTGTAACATTTTGAATTGCATCTTTAATAACAGCAACTTCATTTTGAGAAACATGATATTCAAGCAGGCTTAATGAAAGTAATATCTGATAACGAATATCCTTATCAGGAATATCCATTTTGTTCTTTAATAATTTTTTTGCATTCTCGCCTCCAATACTTGTAATCAGACGAATTATACGCAGTTGTGTGTTTTTGTTTTCCGAAACTTTCCAGAAATATTTTTCCAACTCGTTTAATATTGGGTCACCAATTAGTTTTATTGCTGCTTCGGCAGTGTTTGCATAAACTGAAGATGAAAGATTTTCAATAATATGCGGCCATAATTCAATACGTTTAATTTTTCCTGATGATATTATTGCAGCTTTTTTTACTTCAACATTTTTATCCTGCAATAATCCTGTTAAAACGCTAAATGCTTTGTATCTGCCCGAATAGCCTAAAAGTCTGGCTGCTTTTTCCCTGGTTTTTTCTGATTTTGATTTTGATAATTTTTCAAGTTGCTCCAACGAAATGTTTTCTTCTTCCGATATATCTTCGTCTATAGATATTAATTGTTTATCTATTGCTTTAGGCTCTTTATTTTGAATAAAAGAATCGATAAAATTTCGAGAGTTAATTAATTGATTTATTTTATTTTGTTTCTGTATCGAAATTTTATCATTTTCAGGGGCTTCTGCAAGTAAATATTTAAGTCTGTTCCTGTATTCCTTATACATCCTAAGCGTAACTCTTATCCAAATAATTAAAATAATAATAAATATATAACAGTAATGAACAAGATTTAAGAAACTAAAACTTGTAAGAATAAGAATAAACACACCAACAATCACAGTTCCGGCTGCTTTTGGAATTCCTTCAATCTGGCTTTGAAAGGCAAGTCGCTGGTTGGCAGGTATAGGCTGAAAAAGTATTTGAAATGCGGGGTCGTAAATTGCCCCTCTGAATGAACGTTCTAATAATCGTGCAAATACTATAAAAACAAAAAACAAACCTACCGGTCCATAAATTGTTCCCAAAAATGCTGCCATAACAATACTGAATATCAATGCAACAGGTAAGGATAACAGGCTTGGTTTAAGTCCGTATTTAGTTAACAATTTGCCGGAAACAAATATTTTTAAAACAAATTCAAACAATGCCACAAAGCCGAGGAAAATACCAAGAAATCTGGCTACTAATTGCTGGTCGTTGTTGAATTCAAATTTTGTCTGATAAAGAAATTTAAAATCAATAAAAAGATAACCAAAAATTGGAAGTAATGCCATCAGAGAAATATAAAGGAAATACGGCTTTTTTATCAGATTTAAATATTTCCAGCTTGTTTTTTCTTCATTTTTAACAGCTTCCTCCGTAGGATTTTGCTTAACAGGTTCAAGTTTATCCTTGAAATTTTTAATTATCAAAATAACAACCACCACGCAAACTATTAGGGAAAATGCAGCAAGAAAAAGCAAATCAGTGGTTTTCATAAATCCTAAGAGCAATGGAATTGAAAAATAGCCAATGATAAGCGAAATCACCTCGCCTGTGCTGATAAGACCAAAAATTCGTTTTCCCTGCCTGATATTGAAGAGTTTGGCTGCAACTCCCCAAAATGTCACTAAACTAATATAAACAATAACTCTGACCCATGTAAACATAAAAAATGCAAGCCAGCCTGTTTCAGCTATACTTTCTGCAACACTGATAAACACAACAGATATTGTAACAAATAACAATTTTACTACTAACTGATTGGAAACCGAAAGCCGCTTATCAATCAACGAAAGAAGAAGCCATGCAAGATAAACTGCAACACCGGAAGCAATAAATGAAACCGGAATCATTTTCGGCTCAAAATAAGTCAGAAAAATAGCATTAGTAGATGTAAAGAAAAATGCAAGCGACAATCCCATGAAAAACGAATATATCATGAGCAGAAGCACTGCTTTGCCTTCACCTGCCTGAATATTCAATAATTTATATATGCCGGTTTTTTGTTTCATCAATAAAAAATCTTTTTTTTGAATTTTCAAAAACAGGTTCCATCAATTTATCCCTGATTTCTTGAGGAAAACCACTCTCAAAGTCAAGAGAATTAATCGGGGAAATTTGCCCTTGCTGTTTTCTTTTTAAAGCTTCATTTATAATATCCAATGCCATCCAACCGCAAACGGAAGTTACTTTATCATGTAATTTTCTTATGTCTTCAGGATAATTTCCGTTTTCCGTTAAAATATTTATGGGAGGCGACATACCAACTATCTTACCCTTATCAATTTCTTCCGAAACCTGATGAATAGTCAGTCTGGTTTCCGTATCACCTTGTTCCATAGTTCCTTCATAAGGTTGTGCCCCGCTTCCGATAAATTTTCTTAAATCGGAAGGGTGGTTATTATATATCCCAAAAACCGGATAATTTAAAATCGTTTTATCCAATTTTTGCCCCAGACCACAAACAATAATCAATTCAGGATCCCATTCTTTTAATAATTCTCTAAAAAATATATTTTTTACTTCGCCTGTGTAACAAGGTATTCCAAACGAAAGTGCAGAATATTTCACTTTATTTACAAGCTCATTTTTTTCTTTTTCAGAATACAGACGCCAAATGCGTTTTTTTACAGAAATTATTGCTTTGGGATTTGTTGCATCATCAGTTGCAAATCCAACAATATTAATTTTTTCAGGATATTTCTTTTCAAATTTTTTTAATGCTTCAATAATGAGGTAGCCCGGGTATGTACTTCCAAATCCTAAAACTCTTAATCCTTTATCGTTTTTTTCAGGATTTACCGATTTGTCAGGAATAATCAGTTCGCCCCATTGAGATATGGGGTCTTTGATGGTTTTTATTTTTATATTTTGAAATTCATTATTATCCGACATATTGAAAATTTTAGTTTATATCGTAAAGTATTCTAATCATAAAATTCCTGTCCCTTTGCAAAAACCTTGATGGATTTGTATATCCGTCAGCAAGTTTAACACCGGGATCATAATATTTTTTATTTAATAAGTTATTACAAATTAGCTGAAAAGTTAATCCCGGTAAAATATTTTGATAACCTAATGTAGTATTGAAAATAATAACCGAAGGGAAAGTAAAATCATTCAAAGGAACTGTAGTTCCGGCACCTGTTTTTCTCTCACCAATATAATTCATCCTCAAGTTAAAATTAAACTTTTTATAAAATAGTTTATTCAGCCCGGCATTAATTTGATGACTTGCAATGTCTCCTACCCTGTTATCAATTTCACCTGTTTCGTCAACAATTTGTTTAGGATCGGTAAAAGTATAATTCAGATAAGCTGAAAAAGTTTTTGATTTATAAGAAATATTTGATTGTAATCCGATTATATTAAACTCACCAATATTAGCATTTTGCACATATGCAGGATTTTCAGGATAAGGTATTTTACCCACTACATCTTTTATTCTGGAATTATATAATACAATATCAGCAAAGAAAAATTCATTAATATTCCATGATCCGGCAATCTCAAGATTTTGTATAGTTTCGGTTCCAAGTTTGGGATTTGGAATACGATTACCTGCTGTTGAGAACTTAGTCCAATTAGAAACATTTTGTATGCCTCTTGAATAGATTGCTTTAAAAATAAATTTTTTCGGGGCATACACTATCGCAATCCTCGGACTGATTTCAGTGCCAAAACCTCCGTTAGTTCTGATTCTATCATAATCTAATCTTGCACCAAGAGTAAATTTCAAATTATTTAAAACGCTGTAAGTAGCCTGTGAATAGAATCCCAAATCAAAAATATTAAATTGATTTCCACCTTCAGCCGGACCGCTGAACATTCCGGAATCCTGAGGATATTGGTCATTAACAGCCACAAGATAATTACCTTGCAACTGGCTGTTCCTTAATTCAATACCAGTAATAATATCAAAACGGTTGCTTGGTTGATATAAAACTTTTATTTCAGTGCGTAATTGTTTTGACATTTCATAAAGATAAATCTGATTCCATACAGGTTCTCTTTTTTCCACCAAATCTTTTATTCCCCAGTTACCTTGTGCATAATTTGATACAGCAACTAATCTGGTAGATTCATCAACCTGATGAATTTTATAAGAAATTAAACTTGAGAAATTAAGCTTATCATTTATTTGTTTTTCATATTTAGTATAGATAAACGAAAGAAACGGAACCCAGGCAGTTATTCCTGTTGCATAAGCATCGGTAAATTGTGTAAGACCGCCTTCGTTTTTTTTCCATGTTTGAAAACCCAGCGAAAAATCACCGATATTAAATTTTCCATTCAGGTACCAGGCTTTAGTTTTATTTGAAAAACCAACAGGCTCGCCATCAACAATCATATCATAACCTGATTTATCAAGATTCCGGGCAAGTTCAGCACCTTCGGGGGTTAGAGTAATTTTTGAAGTATCAGCATTTATTGCATAATAAGGGCTTGACCATGGCAAGTTGTTATCTTCAACATATTTCTTTGCATCTTGATTTATATTAAGATGATTAAAATAATTTACAGTATCATAAGCTGAAGCATCAAAATCAAATACGGGCTGGCTTGAAATATCCATCTCGTCGGAATAGAAAACTCGTCCTGTTAAAGAAAAAGATATGTTATTTTTTCCGGCTGCAAGAGTCAAATCAAGATATTTAGAATTATATGACCCATAACCTGACTGGGCACTAATACCAAAATTTTTTCCTTCTTTAATTATATCTTTTGGACTTTTGGTAATTATGTTTATAACGCCTGCAAAAGCATTTGGACCATACATGGTTGATGCAGGTCCATAAATCACTTCCACTCTTTCAATATTTGTAATTGAATATTGCCGTGAGATATAAGCCCAGTTTGTCCAAAGATCATTATCTTCAATTCCATCAATAAGTATCAGGGTTTTTTCAGTGTTGTTCTGCCTGAATCCCCTTTGGTAAATATTGGCATACTCAGGTCCGAAAAACATTGAAATATCAAATCCGGGAATATCCTTGAGCAATTGTACAAGATCAACATAACCTCTTCTGTCAATTTCCTCACGCGTAATTACAATAATTGTTGCAGGTGCTTCCAGTAAATTTTCAGACTTTTTCGAAACCGAAGTAACCTGCTGAACAGCCCCAATCTTTTTTATTTCATGGATCATTTTAATAAATTTGGGAGGATCAAACAAGTTGGGTTCAAAATTCGGATTTATTTCAATTAACGAAAAAGCAGCATCATAAGCACTTAAAAGTGAATCCAGAGCAATATAAGTTTCCGATAATATCCTGTATGCCTGTATCTTTTGTTTATCATTGAATTTTATTTCAATACAAGGTTTAAGTAATAAAATGACTTTATTAAAATTGCCTGTTTCATAATTTTTTCTGGCTTCATTTAAAGCTACCTCTCCACAAACTTTCTGTGCTATTGTAATTCCCGGAAAAAGAAAACTACTTATAAAAAGAAATACAAATAGTTGATATTTAATTAATTTATTTTTTTTCAAGTGCATAAAAGATAATCTTTTGATTATTTAGTTCCAGTCAATAACCTTAAACTTGTTTTAATCATGGTATATCCGGAACTGTTTTTTCATATTCAATATCCGAACCAATGTATTTATTCCATTCATCCGGCAAAATATTCCTGGAAATTTTATCATAAATATTATTTGTAAGTAAATCCGGTTTAATAATAAATACTCTTACAGTCTTATCGGCCCCTGCTGATACAAGCCTGTTACCATCGGGAGTAAAAGCAATATCATACACCCATGAATCATTATCATCAATAACTATGGGTTGTTCTTCAGAATCATTATAATTCCAAATCCTAACGGTTCCATCGTAACTGCATGAACCTAAGGTTTTCCCATTAGGACTGAATTCAAGTTCATTAACTCTTGAAACATGTCCTATCAACTCTACAGGTTTGGAGTTTTTATCATCTAACTTCCATAAATTTATTATACCTTTAATATTACCTATCGCAAGAATTTTCCCATCATTACTGAAAGCTAATGACAAAACCGGATTATCTTCCAACTGAATTTGTATGGGAACTTCATTAAAATTTTTAAGGTTAAAAAGGTTGATTTCACCATTTTCACAACCACAAGCTAACTGTTTTGTTTGCTGGCAATAACTTAGGGATATTATCTTTGAATTAAATTTTTTCAGAACTTTTGAAGAATCATCCGTTTGATTAATATGCCACAATCTCAGAATTTTGTCCGAGCTGCCTGAAACAAGGGTATTATTATTAATAAAACAAATTTTATTCACTATTGAAGTATGATTGTCAAGTGTTTTTGGAGCGGGATTATTTTGTTTAATATTCCAATACAAAATATTTCCATTAAAAGTGCCGGCTGCAAGAGTATTTTCATTGGGACTGAGGGCTAAACATCTGAAACCGTTTTTTCCATAAGAACCTGAGTTTAGTATTTCCGGTTTTTGTTCAGGTTTATTAATATCCCAAATTTTAACAGTACCATCATCACTGCATGAAAATAATTTATTACTGTTTTCGGCAACGGCAACCGACCTTACACCATCTTTATGTTCCCTGAAAATTATTTTCGGATCGGCTATATTGGCTAACGCATTATATATATCAGGATCGTTTTTTATCCCTTGATTTTCTTGATTAAATTTATAAGCCTGCAATGCCAATAAAGCAGGCAAATCGCTTTGAGTTGTTTTTTGAATTTTTGCTGATTGAATAGCCATTGATCGTGCTATTGCCAGCAGACGTAAGCGTTTAGTATTTTTTTCGGAATTTTCGGCTTTTATTTTTTCCTTATCAGCAATTTGCTTTTGATTTACTGCTTCTTTCCGTTGTGTTTCCGCTTCATCTCTTGCATTAATAGCTTCATTGGTTGCCTCATCAGCTTTCTTTTTCTGAACAACTGCTTTTTTTCTTTGTTGTTCGGCAATAACTTGTTGTTTTACAGCATATTGTTTTTGTTCCTCTGTGATAATCTTTTGCTGTTCGGCAATTTGCTGCTGCTGCTCCGAAATCTTTTTTTGTATAATTGCTTCTTTGCGCTGCTCCTCTGCTCTTTTAGTTTCAAAAATTGCGATTTTTTCTTTTTCAATTGCCTTTTTTCTGCTGGCTTCTGCTTTAAATCTCAGGTTCAACGAAATAATAAGAAACAATATTGAAATAATGGAAGCTACTCCGAGTATTATTGCAAAGTTTTTGGCTCGTTTCAGATTTCTTTTTTGTTGGTTTTCTTTTCTTGCAATTTCCAGTTCAAATTCTTTATTACTATAATCCAAAAAATTAATAGCCCTGTCAAATGCAGGATCATAACGTATAGCCCATGTTGCATTGGGTTTATTTTGTTCTCTCCATTTTAAAGCAAGTTGTAGTTCGGGATTTACCCACAAACCCGATTTTCCTTCCTGAAACAGTTCAGCCGATTTTGACAGGCGAAGATAAAGCTGGGCCGACCGGCTTTCTTCCTCAACCCATGTTCTTAAACGCACCCAAACTCTCATAATGCTTTCATGCGAAATATCAACTGTTGAATCAGCATTTAGAGCTACATCATAAGGCGGCATTAAAAACGCTCTTCCTGTTTCCCTGAAACTATCAATCACTTTAATGACTTTTTCTTC
>JAUWKH010000134.1 GCA_030614305.1 Bacteroidota bacterium | reverse complement strand
TTCTTTAAAAATTTGTCAAGTAGAAATAGAGAAGAAATTGCAGCAATCACAACAATTGAAATAGAAGAAATTTTAATACTTGAAAAAATGTTTCTGAAACTATTTACAAGATTTCCTGTGATTGTAGTAATTTCAATTTTTTCAACACTTATTCCTGTAAATAAATTATTAATAAAGGAAAAATCAAACACAAACAAAATAATTAAAACAGCAACAAATCCTGTAGCAATCAAAAGCCAGTATTTTTTACTTAACAAGGGTTCATCTTCGGCAGGTATTGTTATAATTTCGGATTGGATTTTCCCCATTACCTTATTTGTAAAATTCTCGGAAGGCTTTTCAATTTCTGAATTTTTTATCAGGTTTTTTAAAAAATCGTCTTGTATAATATTTTCATTTTCCATATTAAATACGTTTAAACCAACTCATTAACTTTTATTTCAAAAAGATGTTGTAATTCTGAATATAATTTTTTTCTGATCCTATGTAGTTTTACTTTTACATTTGATTTTGACAATCCGGTTATTTCACTGATTTCCTCAACTGAATTTTCATTTTGATAAAATAATGTAATAATTACATTTTCATTTTCCGGTAATTCTTTTATAGCCGATTGAATATACTTTTTTTGTTCTTCTTTATTTAATTCATTTATGTTTTGTGTTATTTCATCAATTGTAAAATTGTCAATAATTTCGTTATCAATCAGGGAAGTTTCCAAATATTTTTTTCTGGTTTTTGATATAGCTGTATTATAAGCTATCCTGTATAACCATGTTGAGAATTTTGATTTATATTTAAATGAATTTAATGACTGAAAAACTTTTAAAAAAACATCCTGGGCAATTTCTTCGGCATCTTCCCTGTTTCGAACAATTCTATGTACTATTGTAAATACCATGTCTTTATGCTTATTAACTAAATTAGCATAAGCAGAAGAATCTCCTTTCAGAACATTCTCAATATAAAAATTGTCGTTTTGGTATTTCATTTATCTGTTTGACTATCTGTTTGACGCTTAATTGCACAATTGGTTACAATATACATAACAATTCAGTCTCTATTTCTTATTTTATCCCAATAAATCAGAAATGATGGAATATCCATACGGACTCATTTTAGTCGTTGGAATAATGTTAATTTAATTATACTAATTCTTAACAAGTTTTACGAAGTAAAGTTGTTTAGAAGTAGTTATGCGTGCTGAATAGACCTTTAAAGTTTTTGCATTTCTATTCAGCATTAGTATAATTGGTTAAAAATACAATTATTTGTAACCTGAAAATAAATTATGCGTCAAAAGAAGTGAAAAACAAATTTATAAACTAAAAAATTAAAGTTATGTTAGAATTAACACCAATTTTTATATGTTTAATAATTTTCGGATTTATATTTGGAGTTATATATATTTCCGTAAGACAAAAGGAACGTAGGGCATTACTTGAAAAAGGTGCCGACCCTGCTATTTTCAATATTCCTAAAAGCTTTTCTGCTACTTTAAGGTTTGGATTGCTTTTCGTAGGTGTTGCCGTTGGAATTTTATTAGGAAATATTCTGGCAGTAACAACAAACTTACAGGAAGAAGCAGCTTATTTTTCAATGATCTTTTTATTCGGTGGATTAGGGCTGGTCATAAATTATTTTATTGAAAAACATAATAGAAAAGAATAATAAAATTAAATGTTTTATTGATTTTTTAGGCTTTCCGTGATGAAGAAATATTTATATCGCGGGAAGCTTTTTTATTTTAGGGGAAACTCCTCAATAACATTATAAATTGGTCCTTCACGTTTTAAAATACTTTCAAAAAGATATATTTTATCAACTTTTATTTTTTGAATTTTTATGGTTTTATTTTTGTCAATAATTTGCCGGAATAATCTTTTGTCATTAAGAAACTTTATTCGTGCAACTGTAAGATGAGGAACAAAATTCTGCCTGTCGGAGATATAGCCGACAGGAATTAGATTTTCATTAACTGAATTTGAAAGGTTTATTAATTGTTCGTTGTTTTTAATTCCAAACCAGATTACTTTAGGCTTATATGAACTGCCGAATATTCCAACATTTTCAAGTTCCGGATCAAAACTTTTAAAATCTTCAGTAACTTTATTAAAGACATTTATTATGGAATTAATTTTGGTTTCTTCAGTCTCACCGAAAAATTTAAGAGTTATATGAATATTTTCGGTTTCAACCCATTTAATTTTTTCATGTTTCAAACCGGATTTTAAGCGGTAATACAATTTCAGGAAATTTTCATCGGGAAAGATTTTAATAGCTGCAAATATTCTTTTCATATAATAGTAATATTAATTAGTCTTTGCACGAAAACTAAGTGTTTGATAAGAAAACGTCAAGAACGAGGCTTGCGAAGTATTTAAAATCAGGAGTTTACTTTTGTAAATGACTGGTTTTAAATACGAGCGTAACGAAGTTATTGACGTTTTCTTGCAAACACTAATTATGAGATCATTTTTAGTATATTGATTTCATAGTCTTTTAAAAACCTCCATTTTCCTCTTGGAGTATCTTTTTTTGTTAGTCCGGCAAAAGTCACCCTGTCCAAACGAACAACTTTGTAATTAAGACTTTCAAAAATTCTTCTTACTATTCTGTTTCTGCCGGAGTGGATTTCAATACCTATTTGCGTTTTATCAGTACCATCTTCTATGAATGCAATTTTATCAACTTTTATTAATCCGTCTTCCAATTCAATACCTGTTGCAACTGTTTTTATATCTATTGTTGTTAAGGGTTTATTCAGAACAACATGGTATATTTTTTTTATTTCGTGTTTTGGGTGTGTTAGTGTTTTAGCAAGCTTGCCGTCGTTTGTAAATAATAGCACGCCGGTTGTATTTCTGTCAAGTCTTCCGACAGGGAAGATACGTTCTTTACATGCTTTTTCTACGAGAATCATAACTGTTTTTCGTTCGTATGGATCATCAGTTGTTGTAATGTATCCTTTTGGTTTGTTTAATAAAATATAAACCGGTTTTTCTGTTGATAAAGTTTCACCTCCATGCTGAACTTTATCTGTAGGTGAGATTTTGGTTCCGAGTTCGGTAATAATTTTTCCATTAACACTTATTGCGCCGATTTGTATCAGCTTATCAGCTTCACGTCGGGAACAAATGCCGGAATTTGCAATGAATTTATTTAAACGGATTAAATTATCGTTTTTGTCAATATTATTTTTTATTTTTCCTTTTGATCTTCTTCCCCTGATGTCAGAGTTCCCTGTTTCATCCCTGAATTTTCTTTTTTTTGATGATTTTTCGTCTTTATCATAAAGCTTTTCCTGCTTTTTTTTCTTAATAAATTTTGAGAAATCACCGTGTCTTTTACTTTTATTTTTATTACTTTGTTCTTTCATAAAATAAATATTTGATTACAAATTTAAGAAAATAAACTGACACTGAACGAGAATGCGAAATTATTCTAACATAAATTGCTTAAAACAAATTAGAAATTTAATTCAACATTCGCAAAGTTTATGCGTATAAGTATAAATAATTTCAGAACTTTTATTATTAATTACAAAAGAGTATATTTACAAAAATTTAAAATAATTTATTATGAGAGTATGTTATATTTCAACCTATCCGCCGACAGAATGTGGTATAGCTACATATACAAAATATTTGTCGGATGCAATAAAAGAATGTGAAAAAGAAGTGCTTGTTGTTAGTCAGGAAGGAGCCGAAGGGCATAATATTTTTCCAACCTATACTCCCCTGGATAATGATATTTCAGTAAAACTTTTTCACATGGCTTCAAAACTCACACCTGATGTTATTAATATCCAGCATGAATATGGTTTGTTCGGTTCGGAAAGCGGGATACAAATAACTGATTTTATTCTAAGGTGTAAAATTGCTGATATACCTGTTGTTACTACTTTGCATACGGTTTATGAGGATCTTACAAGAACTCAAAGGATTCTTCTTGAGTGTATTACACGGAATAGCTCGGCAATAATTGTTCATGAAAATTATCAGAAAGAAACTCTTTCAAGGTATTTTCCCGAACGAAAAGATAAATTTTATGTAGCGCCTCATGGTGTAAGGGATTGTAAAAGGGATCCTCATGCAAAAAAATTATTAGGTCTTGAAGGAAAAAAAGTTATTTTGCTTGCAGGATATTTCAGACCTACAAAAGGTTTTCATAGAATCGTTGAAATTTTTCCAAGGATAGCTGAAAAGATGGATGATGTTGTATTATTAGTTGCAGGAAAAATGAGAGGACTGGAATATTTTGAATATCAGAAATATTTCTTTGATTTGATAAATCATTCGCCTGTAATGGATAAAATACTGGTATTGAGAGGGCAGTTTCCCCAACATACGTTTGATGTTATTTTAAGTTCTGCTGATGTAATGCCTATGCCTTATGAAGTCGGTGCTCAAAGTGGAATTCTTGCCCAGGCTTCGGCTTTCCATATTCCTGTTGTGACATCAGATTTATTGAGTTTCAGGATTTGGAATGAAGAAATAAAAGGAGGGCTTACAGCATATAATGATGATGATTATGTTGAGAATATCTTAAAAATTCTTTCGGACGATAAATTTGCAAAAACATTAGAAAATAATATCATGAAAAATACCAAAGACCGTAAATGGCACGAAATAGCAAAACAACACCTGTTGATTTACGAAAAAGTTATTAAGGTCCCTTATGGAAGAGGTAAGTATTTTTATGTTCCTGAAGATCAGTAAAGAAAGCGGTATTATAAAAAACTTTTCAGCTTAGCGTAAATTCTAAATTTTATTTTTTTAAAAATTTTTCAAAAAAAACTTGACAAATGATTTTTTATGTTTTACTTTTGACCCGTTGGTTAAACTAATTGGATAAACCAATAAGTTAAATCATTAAGTTAAACCATTGAGTTAAATAAAATGACTGAACAAAATCAAAATACAGAAACACGGATTTTAGAAGCAGCTAAAGAGATTTTTATTAAAAAAGGTATGGATGGAAGCAGAATGCAGGAAATAGCCGATGAAGCCGGAATAAACAAATCTCTTTTACATTATTATTACAGGAGTAAAGACAAATTATTTGAAGCTGTTTTTAAAATTGCAATAATAACCTTTGCTCCCAAATTGTTTAAAAATCTAAATAAAGACCTTCCTTTTTTTACAAAAATAGAATTGTTTGTTGAAGACTATATTTCACTGATAAATAAGAATCCTCATATTCCGGGATTTATTATTCATGAACTTGGAAGAAATCCTAAGGGATTGGTTGGGATGCTGCAAAATTTAAACATTGATTTATCAGGTATTAAGCAGCAGATTAGTAATGAAGTTGAAGCCGATAATATTATTCCGATAAAACCTGAGCAATTAATCGTGAACATCATTGCTTT
>JAUWKH010000175.1 GCA_030614305.1 Bacteroidota bacterium | reverse complement strand
CCTTCGGAGCTATTCTGTGAATCGCTGACTTTTTCACTTGAAGTAAAAAATATTTTAATTCTGAAATTTTACAATCTAAATCGATGCTTTAAAATGAATAAAGAAACCGGTTTCCTTCATTTTGTTCATGGAGTATTCAAATCTGATAACAATATCGTAATAAGATACAAAATCAATACCAATACCTGTTCCGTATTGAAATGAATTGGAAAGATTATTGTTTTGATAAAATTCATCATCATTTACATAACCAAGATCAATAAATAAATTAAGGTATATGGCATAATGGATGATATTGAATTTCTCGGTTTTAATAAAATTAAATTTTAAAATTTTTGTTGGAAGCAGCTCAAATTTTAAATTAGTTTTCAGTAATCCGTAATTTTGCCCGTCAATTACATAAAATTCATATCCTCTTATATAATCATTTCCATATCCTAATCCTCTTTGCAAAAAGTAAGGTTGAAAACTTTTTGAAGAAAATTTGGCTGTAAGACCCGAAGCAAAATAAAAACGCTTAAACAATTTTTTATATATGCTAAATTTGCTATTAACAAATGAAATATCCAATCCATTCGGTTGAAACATCCTAAAACCCTGTTTGTTAAATTCAATATCAAAATAATAACCGTTTAACGGATAGGGTTTATAATCACGATAATCACTGATATATTTATAGTAAAATGAAAGAAACTTAATATCTGTTTTGTTATCAACTGAATATAGTGGATTTATTTTTAATAAAGTATCTCCAAGCAAATATTGATTATACCCAACATATAATATATGTGTATTATGAATATTAGGACGATTTATTAATTGAATGTAAGAAATAAATTTTTGTTCGGGATAAGATTCCTCGTCTTTATAATATTCAATATTATTTTCAATTGTGTTAACAGAAACTTCATGATTACGGCCATAACTTACTCCGAATGCCAGTCCGATAGTTTGTTTTTTGTTAATGTAAGGTATTTCATAAAACAACCCTAATTTTTCTTCGTATCCAAGGCGTACTAATATTTTTAATTGTTCCATTCTACCTCTGAAATTATCCCAAACCAAAAACATTCCATAGTTTACCTTGCTAAAGTCTTTGGTTTTCCACCATGTATTAAAATTTCGGTCGGCAAATTCTAAAAGTGGCCAGGGCCAGACATACCATCGCTCAATAACTGAAATTGCAATATTTATTCTGTAAAAATTATTTGTAAGTATAGAAGTTGTATCAAAAGTTACAAAATTAAATAAGGAAATATTTAATAAATTTTCACGACTTTCTTTTATTAATGTTGATAATTGATGCAGGGATAAAGTGTCATTTATTTTAAATTCCAGTTCACGGAAAATAATATAATCCTTGGTTTTTTTATTTCCTTTAAGACCAATAGTATTAATAATATATTTTGATTGGTCTGTTACTGAGTCGGTTATAAGGCTATCAGAACTAAATTCCCGAGTATATGGTTCAAAATTTTCTGAAAATGATTGAAATGAGATAAGTAGTAAAAATATGTATAAGCAGGCTTTCATCCTATAAAAATTAAGTGCAAGTTTCTATTATTCCAATACTCCATTACTCCATTACCCCATTACTCCAATACTCCATTATTCCATTACCCCATTACTCCTAATAACCTTCCTTTTAATTTTACTGAGTATAGTTTTAAGTATCAGACATTCAGATAATTCATCAAAGATTCATATCTTTCACGTATATCATTAAGGTTTTCTTTTTCAGAATATGAAGCTTTAACAATATAATTATACCTGTTAAAAGTTTGCAACACAGGAAGGATGTCAATTTTATTAATTTTAAGAGTTACTTCAATCTTAGTTGAATCGGGATGAGAAGTAACATACAAACTAAGCACTTTTGCGCCATTTGATTCAACTATTTGAGCAATTTCGGTAAGTGAATAATCATTATTATTTATATCAAGAACTATTATGCCTCCGGGATTATTTATTGCTACTATCTTTGAAAAGTTCTTAACAAGATTATTCAAGGTTATTGAACCCAAATATTTGCTGTTATTATCCAAAACCGGAACCAATGTTAATTTTAGATGCGATGTCAATTTAACAACTTCATAGAAGTGATCATATTCAATAACATAAGGTTTTGGTAATGACAACCCAATATTTCCAAGCGGTTCGTCAAAATTATTCAGATTATAAATATCAACATCTGAAATTAAACCTAAAAAATCAACATTATTCACAATCGGGAGATGTGAAACCCTGTAATCGTCCATCATGCTCAATGCTGTTGAGCCCGTATCAGAGGTTTTCAAAGGTATTATTGATTCTGATATTAGTTGTTTTGCAATCATTTAATTTGGTTAAAATAAATTACTTAGTTCCAGTTATCATCATTTAAAATACTTAAATAACTGTTATACCTTGACAGGCTGATCAATCCTTTTTCCAAAGCTATTTTCACAGCACAGCTAGGTTCATGAACATGTGTGCAATTGTTAAACCTGCAACCGTGCATATATTTCCTCATTTCGGGAAAACGCTCGGCAACTTCCTCTTTTTTAAAATCAAGTAAACCAAATTCTTTTATACCTGGTGTATCAATAATAAAACCACCAAACGAAAGCTCATACATTTCGGCAAAAGTAGTGGTATGTTTTCCTTTTTTATGATATGATGATATATATTTGGTTTTAATTTTGAATTCAGGTTCAATTGCATTTATCAAAGCTGATTTTCCTACTCCCGAATGTCCGGCAAATAAATTTACTTTTTCTTTTATAACTTTTTTAATTATTTCAATATTATCGCCTCTAAGTGCAGAAACCGAAAAACATTTATATCCGGCAGGCTTATAAATATTTGTAATTTTATTATGTAATTTTTTTAGTTCATCATTATAAATGTCAATTTTATTAAAAATTAAATTAGCCGGAATATGATATGCTTCAGCTGTTACGAGAAATCTGTCAATAAATCCCATAGATGTTCTGGGTTCAGCAAGAGTAACAATTAAATATGCCTGATCAATATTGGATGCAATAATATGAGAAATTTTTGAAAGTTTTGTTGCCTTACGGATAATATAATTGCTTCTTGGGAAGATTTTAGTGATCAAACCTGTTTCCTCAAAAGGTAAAATATCAAAATCTACCATGTCACCAACCGATATGGGATTTGTAGTTTTTATACCTTTAATACGAAACTGCCCTTTTAATTTACAATTAAATTTTTTACCATCATTTCGCCTGACAGTAGACCAGCTTCCTGTTGATTTTGTTACGATACCTTCCAATAAAAAAAGATTTTATTTAAAATTATAATGTTTTTTAATATTTTTTTTAACATCCCAAACGCATTTTAAACCGTCTTTAAAAGTAACAAAATCTCCGGGTTTTATTGTGAAATTTCCCGCATCCGTTTCAATGGTAACTTCCCCGTCTAAAATCAGACATTCCTCATCACCATTATATTCCCAGTCAAATCTTGATACTTCTTTTTCCCAAACAGGCCAGTTTTTAATGCCTCTTTTTTCTATTTCGCTTTTGCAGAGTTTTTTAATAATTATCTTTGCCATTATTACTTCCTCTTAATAAAAATATAATAAAAATATAATAAAATTATTTGTAAAATTACAAACAATTATTATATTTGAAAAATTAATCAAAACAAATAGTTTTATGAATATACAGATTTTATCATTTTTTATTGCTCCGGTTATTGCTTTATTGCTTATTTTTTATATGAGATTTAAATTTCAGATTAAAACATATTCATTGATAAAGAAAGCATTTCTTTTCGGAGCAATAAGTATTTTATTAATGGTTTTAGTTCAAATTCTTGCCTCGTATTTACGACTTGATGAATATCGGAATATTCGAAGAACGGCTTTTTATGCTTTTGTTGTTATCGGTTTTAGTTCGGAGTTTGCTAAATTTTTGGTCCTGAGATATTATTTTCAACCAAAAGAAAATTTTAAAGGTCCTCTGGATGGTATTATTTATTCATTTATGATTTCATTGGGATTTGTTACTGTTGCAACTGTTCTATATGCATATAATGTTATAGGAGCTCGTGTAGATTTATTATTTCTTTTCACCTATGCTTTAGCAAATATTGTATTTGCAATATTATTGGGTTTTTTTGTGGGATTAGGCAAAACAAGGCAAAATCGATTTATTGATTCTATGACCGGGTTATTTGCAGCCACTTTTTTCCATGGATTATATATTTTATCTTTCCTGACAAAAGATTACCGTTTGTTGATTATTTTGGCTGTTGGTTCAATAATAATTACAATTTTATTAACATTAAAATCATTAAAAGTTAAAGTAGGGGATTGATTCTATGTTAACTTAAATTAAAACTATCTTTTGTTGAATATTACGAATTACGAAATAGGAGAATTAAAAACGTAATCCATAGCGCCATAAATGGCAAGTTACATATTATTCAGCAATCGCATACTAATTGCGGATTTGCTAAATATACTAATTCTTAACAAGTTTTGCGAAGTAAAGCTGTTTATACATACGACTGAAAGAAGCGACACGAAGTTAGCCCGCATGGGTCCGTCTGGACGCACAAACTCCTAATAGTTTGGAAGTAGT
>JAUWKH010000162.1 GCA_030614305.1 Bacteroidota bacterium | reverse complement strand
TCCATTCATCAAGGAATTTAATTCCGCTTATCCAGTTGCCGTGTTCAAGTTCACCCTGACTTTCAATATCATTCTGCCTTCCGGCAAAGTTCCACATGAAATATCTGAAATACATGTGCCCTATTTGATAGGTAAAGAAAAACCGCAGGTTCTCACCGAAAGTAGGTTTGTTTATAACTTCAATTGAACCGTCCGGTTTAGTGTGTCGTATGTTTTTCCCTTTAATATTACCGTATTTTTTATACATTGAAATATGGCTGCTTTTCTGGCTGCTCCACATTCGCGGGAAAATAGTTGTAAATTTTGAGTCATATATTGGAACTGTATTTTGGCGACTATCTGTTATTACATATTTGCCTTTTTTCTTGTCTTTGACATAAACAGGATTTCCATCACCATAATCGGCAATCGGAGAATTAAAATATTGACCTGACAGCAGGGGCCAGTCGCCATATTGTTCACGATTTAAATATGACAATAAACTGATTGCGTCTTCGGGGCTGTTTTCATCAATAGGTGTATCGGCATTTGAGCGGATGATTAGCATAAAAAACGAAGAATATCCGATTAATATAAAAACAAAACATAGTATTATTGTGTTGACAATTATTTTTTTACGTTTGATCGTATATTTTAACCCCCAAACAATAAGTCCAATCACCAGGATAAAATATACAATTGTACCTGAATTAAATGGCAGTCCAAGTGAATTTACAAAGAACAACTCAAATAGTGATGAAAGTTTAACAAACCATGGAATAATAATATACATTACTATTGAAAGAATTAATATTGAGATAATAGCAGTATATATTATTCCTTTTGTAGTTGTTTTGTATTTTTTAAAATAATAAACAAAAGCTATTGCAGGTATTGCCAGGAGGTTTAAAAGGTGTACCCCGATTGATAATCCGATAAGGTAGGCAATTAATATCAGCCATCTGAAACCATGTCTTTTGTCAGCAATTCGTTCCCATTTTAATATTGCCCAGAAAACAATTGCTGTAAAAAATGAGGACATTGCATAAACTTCGCCTTCTACAGCCGAAAACCAAAAAGAATCGGAGAAAGTATAAGCCAAAGCTCCTACCAGACCACTGCCTAAAACTGCATACATTTTACCTTGAGTCATTTTTCCTTCACGTACGGCAACTTTTTCTGCAAGCATGGTAATTGTCCAGAACAAAAATAAAATTGTGAAACTGCTGCTAAGCACTGACATTATGTTTATCATTAAAGCAACATTACTTACATCACCAAATGCAAATAATGAAAAAAATCTGCCTAATAACTGAAATAACGGTGCTCCCGGAGGATGTCCAACCTGTAGTTTATAAGCAGTTGCGATGTATTCACCGCAGTCCCACCAACTTGCTGTTGGTTCTACTGTAAACAGATATACAACTGTTGCAATCGCAAAAGTTATCCATCCGATAATATTGTTTTGCTTTTTAAAATTTTCCATAAAAGTATGTTAGAGTCAATTTTTAGCGAAAGTATAAATTTTGATTTAATTTTTGTATTTCTTCTTAATATAAATTAACTTTTTTT
The DNA here is from genome assembly GCA_030614305.1 of Bacteroidota bacterium. Lineage (GTDB taxonomy): Bacteria > Bacteroidota > Bacteroidia > Bacteroidales > JADFUO01 > JADFUO01. Next base: position 3,262 of record JAUWKH010000162.1, on the reverse strand, counting down.
AACAATACAAATTTATTAAATACAAAAATATAATAAATCATGCAACCATTTTTTAATCATATTTGTCTATTATCTATGTAAATATATAAAAATTTGGAAAACATTAACAGATTTTGTATATTTGGAAATTATATATTCAAATAAAGAAATAAGGAGGTAAACATGAAAAAATTATTACTCATTTTAACTTTTATGCTGACATATACCTTTGTGTATCCGTTTGACGGTAACATTTTTGCAATAGTTGAAAATGACACAGTTACAATCTGGGATACCGCAGCTTTTAGAAATTGTGGCGCTCTTTATGATATGCAGGTTGTTTTGGAAAACAATCATATAACGGTTTATGAAGTTGATACAGGATGCTCTGCTAACTGCATGTGTTATTTTGATTTATCAGTAACAATTGCTTCGCTTGACCCTGGTTATTATACGGTTGATGTTAAAAGTGTAAGTCTTGAAAATGATACGATTTATCAGGGTTCAACTTCATTTACAATAGGTGAAAATGTAGGAAATCAATTTATTATATCACAATTTCAAAGCGAATGTTATAATATTGTGAATCTGAATGAAGATCTCACGGAAAAAAATAATGAAGTATTGTATCAAAATTTTCCAAATCCATTCTCTGAAAAAACAACAATAAAATTTTATGTTCCTCAAAATGTTTCGGCTCAATTGTCAGTTTATAATTTGGTTGGGCAAGAAGTTAAAGTTTATCCTGTTTTTCAATCCGGGTTTCATACAATTGAATGGAACGGAAAAAATGAACAAGATGTACAACTTGAAAAAGGAATATATTTCTATCAGTTAAAATCTGATAAGAATGTTTTGATAAAGAAAATGGTTTTGGTGAGGTAATCCATAACGCAGTAAACTGCAAGATTTTATTTTATAATATTATAAATATTTATAGCTAAATAAATTATCTTCTTGTATTGATTTTAGATTAAACAAAAAAAATATAAAAAAAACCCATCAATATTTGGTGGGTTTTTTATACTGAACGCATTATACTTTACAAATTTCGAAAAAGCAAAACATGTGGTTATCCGTAAGCTATGTTTGTAAATTTTCGCATACTCAATTTCTATCAGTATAATAAGGATTAATAAGTTTATTAAACTTTAATCAGTTTTATTCCGGGATAATTGCTTCAACCGGACAAACATCAGCACAAGCACCGCAATCAGTGCAAAGTTCAGGATCAATTACATAAATATCACCTTCGGAAATTGCTTCAACCGGACATTCATCAATACATGTGCCACAAGCAGTACATTCGTCTGTTATTTTATAAGCCATAATTAAAATATTTAATGTTAATAAATGATTAAAATTTTGATGCAAATATAAATAGATTTTGTAAGAATTTATACTATTAAGTAATTTATATATGTTCTAAATAAATAAAAATTTTATTTGAAAAATATTTATTGAAAAACTTGTTTTTAAGATAAATAAAACATTTAACTTTGCCGCGATTTTAAACATATTAATATTCAAATGACACATAAAAAAAATCATGTCGTTGAATTAGATGATGTAGTTGTAAGGTTTGCCGGTGATTCCGGTGATGGCATGCAACTTACAGGTTCCTTATTTTCTGATTCTGTAGCTTTTGCAGGAAACGATTTTGCTACTTTTCCTGATTATCCTTCCGAGATCAGGGCACCTCAGGGAACAATTGCCGGCGTATCAGGTTTTCAGGTACATTTCGGACATAACAATATTCACACTTCAGGCGATCTGGCTGACGTTTTAGTTGCTATGAACCCGGCATCATTAAGAGCATCATTAAAATGGGCAGAAAAAGATGCTATCCTTATTGTTGATTCCGATGCTTTTATTGAAAAAGGGGTAATCAAAGCCGGCTATGATACAAATCCATTGGAAGATAACAGCCTTGTCGGCTACAATCTTATTAAAGCTCCAATTTCCAAATTAACTAAAGAAGCTGTTAAAGACCTTGGCATTGAATCTAAAGCAGCTCTAAGGTGCAAAAATATGTTTGCCTTAGGTATAGTTTTATATCTTTTTAATCGTAAGCTTGATTCAGCAAATGCTTTTTTTGAAGAAAAGTTCAAATCTAACCCACTGATTGTTGATTCAAATAAAAGAGTTTTAAAAGCAGGCTTTATTTTTGCCGAAAATATTGAAGCAATAAATTCTACATTTAGGGTACAACCTGCAAAGCTTAAAAAAGGCAAATATAGAAATATCACAGGAAACACTGCAACTGCCTGGGGATTTATAGCAGCATCCGATCGTTCGGGAAGGGAACTGTTCTTAGGATCATATCCTATTACACCTGCTTCTGAAATTTTACAGGAATTAACAAAGCATAAGCAGTTTTCTGTTAAAGCTTTTCAGGCGGAAGATGAAATTGCCGGTATTTGTTCATCATTAGGAGCAAGCTTTGCAGGTTCATTAGCAGTAACGTCTACATCAGGACCTGGCTTATCATTAAAGAGTGAGGCGATTGGCTTGGCTGTTATGACTGAATTGCCGATTGTGATTGTAGATGTTCAGCGTGGCGGTCCTTCAACCGGAATACCTACAAAATCAGAACAATCCGATCTTTTACAGGCATTGTTTGGCAGAAATGGTGAATGTCCGACAATAGTTTTATCAGCAATAAGTTCATCCGATTGTTTTTATTCGGCATACGAAGCATCTAAACTTGCACTGGAGCATATGACACCGGTTATTTTATTAACCGACGGTGCTTTGGCAAATGGCTCGGAAGTTTTTAAAATTCCAAAAGTTGCTGATTTACCTGAAATCAATCCTCCGATTGTTGAACCAAATGACCCTGATTTTAAACCCTATAAAAGGGACGAGAAAAAATTAAACCGTTATTGGGCTATTCCAGGAACCGAAGGATTACGCCATAGAATCGGTGGTCTTGAAAAGGAAAATATTACAGGTAATGTTTCAAGTGACCCACTTAATCATCAACTTATGGTTAAGTTAAGAGATGATAAAGTTAAAAGAGTTGCCAACTATATTCCCGAACAAAAAATTATTGGAAAAGACTCAGGAGAACTGTTAGTTGTTAGTTGGGGCGGCACTTATGGAGTAATGCTCACTGCTATTGAAAGGTTGCAAGAAGAAGGTAAAAATATTAGCCTGGCACATTTTAAATATATAAATCCTTTACCCAAAAATACCAAAGAAATATTCAGTAAATTCAAAAAAATCATTGTTTGCGAATTAAACAACGGACAATTTGTTTCTTATCTTAGAATGAATTTCC